>JARGFM010000009.1 GCA_029210725.1 Bacteroidales bacterium
AAGGCACTGCTGGAAGAGCATGTCGAAAGGGTTGTGATGCCCAAGAAGGGCAAGCCCAATAAGCAGGAAAAGGAGGAAGAAAGTCAGCGGCAGTTCAAGATACTGAGGAATAAACACAGTGCGGTGGAATCCAATATCAATGAGCTTGAACACAGAGGTCTGGATCGATGCCCTGATCGTGGTTATAAGAATTTTAAGCGGTATATCGGCCTTGCAGTTGCTGCATATAACTTGCGGCGCATTGGCCAGGAACTAATTGCCATCCAACGCAGGAAGGAGCAGACCGAAAGAGAAATAAGAGCAGCTGCATAAAGGCTGCATCGAAATATATGATCAGATTGTCATCACACATGGGGATGGTATGTCCTTGAGGGTGAAATTATGATCCTAATTGTGAAATTCGGGTGACGTAAACCTGAAACAGATGAAGAAAGGTTCGCCTTGGATCTTCTGGAGCATGAAGAAAAAGAGCTGGTTAAACAGAAATTGAAAAAACAGGTGTTTTCTTTGAGACACTAATTAGCAAGATTATATTTGAGCTTTCCCCCATTTAGCTTTCAGATCAGGATTTTATTTTCTATTTTGATGCCCATTCATTACCCTCCCCCATGAGAGAGATTATATACCCGAAGAAACTGGATGTGCCCTGTACGCTGGGCAATATATTTGACCTTCAGGAATTTTTCTGCAGCGGCAGACAAACCCGTTCTATTGCACACATTGAGCTGAAAAAATGCGAAAATATCCATTACAACTAATTTCTTTTAAGCCAATCACTTATTCCACATTCCCATGAAAAATTCAAATAAGCAGAACTCCAGGAGATCCTTTCTGAAAAAAGCAGCGCTGGGTGCTGCTGCTGTAAGCTCTGCTCCTGCAGTGCTGTCCCGGAATTACAGGCAAAGTCTGCTGCTGGATTCCAGGTCCTACAAAGCTGAATCCCGGGCAGCCAATGATCAGATCAACCTGGCCCTGATCGGTACAGGGATCCAGGGCATCTTCGATACCATTTCGGCCCTCAGGGTCCCAGGTGTAAAACTGGTAGCCACCTGCGACCTCTATACGGGAAGACTGGCCCGAGCCACAGAGCTCTGGGGAGGGGATATCTTTACCACCAGGGATTACCGGGAGATCCTGGACCGGAAAGATGTGGATGCCGTGATTATTGCCACTCCTGACCATTGGCACAAGCGGATCAGCATCGAAGCACTGAAGGCCGGGAAAGCGGTCTATTGTGAAAAACCCATGGTACAGAACTTTCATGAAGGACATGAGCTTATCGAAGCCCATCAGAAATCGGGCAAGGTCATGCAGGTGGGCAGCCAGGGCATGTCCTCCCTGGGAAATGAAAAAGCCAAGGAGCTTTATGAAGATGGAGCTATCGGAGAGATTGTCATGCTGGATATGTATAACGACCGGTACTCCTCGGAAGGGGCCTGGAACTATCCCATCCCTCCCGATGCCTCTCCTGAAACCGTTGATTTTGATACCTTTCTGGGTAGCGCTCCCAATGTTCCATTCGAATTAAAACGGTTTTTCAGATGGAGAAACTACAAAGACTACGGAACCGGAGTAGCAGGAGATTTGTTCGTACATGCCTTTTCCACGCTTAACTTTATCCTGAGCTCCAACGGTCCGGAAAGGGCACAGGCAACCGGAGGTCTGCGGTACTGGAAGGATGGCCGGGATGTCCCCGATGTGACCATAACCCTATATGATTATCCGGAAACCAAAACACATGCAGCTTTCAATGCTGCATTCCGTGTGAATTTCATTGCCGGGAACGGAGGAGGAGGCGGATTCCGTCTGGTTGGAACTGAAGGGGAAATGCAGGTGGACTCTGATAGCATCAGACTGATCCGGGCAAAACTGGGAATGAAGCCTGAAGCTTATGCCCTGATTGCTCATACGGAAGAGAATCAGAAGAAAATTATAGCCGCCTATGATAAGAAATTCGCCGATGAAAGATCCAAGGACCTGAATATCGGGGAGACCAGCTGGGTGGCCCCATCGGACTATAAAGGATCTCATTACGACCATTTCTACAACTTCTTCGAGGGGATCCGCGGAAATAAAGAAATTATCGAAAATCCCACTTTTGGTCTGCGTGCTGCCGGTGCTGCCCTTCTGGCCAATGAGAGTTATTACAAGGGACATCCGGTTCAGTGGGACCCTGATGCCATGAAACTAATCTAACAGAATGATATCTATGAAGAGAGTCCTTTTTTCAATCTGCCTTCTATTAATGGCAGTATTCCTGTTTGCACAGGATCAGCCCTTAAATGTAATAGTACTGGGTGCGCATCCCGACGATTGTGAAGGCGATGCGGGTGGTCTTGCTTTGCTGTATGCCAGGATGGGACACCATGTGAAATTTGTTTCTCTTACCAACGGAGATGCCGGACACTACGCCATGGGAGGCGGAGCCCTGGCCAAGGTGCGAATGGCCGAGGCAGCAGAAGCCGGAAAGAGACTGGGAGTGAAGGAATATGTGGTCATGGATAACCACGATGGCGAGCTGATGCCCACCCTGGAGAACCGGCTGAAGGTGATCCGGGAGATCCGGAAATGGAACACCGATATCGTGATTGGTCCCCGGCCCAACGATTACCATCCGGATCACCGCTATACGTCCATATTAATGCAGGATGCAGCTTTCATGGTCATAGTCCCCAATGTGGCTCCCGATGTACCCCCGCTGGAGAAGAATCCGGTATTTCTCTATGCCGAGGACCGTTTTCAGAAACCAAATCCATTTGAAGCTGATATTGCCATCGATATTGATGAGGTCTTTGAACAGAAAATCAGCGGGATGGCTGCCCATACTTCTCAATATTTCGACTGGCTTCCATGGACCTCGGGAACCCTGGATCAGATTCCCGAGGATGAAGCAGCCAGGTTAAGCTACCTGGCCAAACGAAGGACATTCAGTCCCGGCGCATCCACCAGGGAGGCCCTGATCAAATGGTACGGAGAAAAGGGCAAGACTGTCCGGCATGCCGAAGGCTTTGAGATCTGTGAATATGGCAAGCAACCCAGCCAGGAAGAGCTGCAAAGGCTGTTCCCGATGCTTCCTCAGAGAGCCGACTGAATTTTCCGGAAGAGATACTTCCGGGATCCCTCGTAAATGGATCCGGTTTACCATTGCAGGAAGCCAGTAAGAAAGCAAATGCTGCAAAGAAATTGCCTATCTTGACATGGAACCTAAGACGATTCTCATGAAAAACACCACCTTGTTACTCCTTGCATTTTCGATCCTGATCCTGAGCTCCTGCACTCAAGCGGAAGACCAGACCAGGGCTGAAGCTGTTCAAGGCGAAAGCCTGCAGAGAGATTACTTCCAGCTGAAAATCTATAATTTTCAGAACGAAGAACAGGAAGCCCTCCTGGATGTTTATTTCCGGGATGCCCTTCTTCCCGCACTTCACCGCAACGGCATACAGAATGTGGGTGTCTTCAAAGCCATAGAAGAACTCATTGAACGTAAGGACTTTATAATCGTCCTGACGCCCTTCAACTCCCTGGATCACTTTGAAAAGCTGGATGCCCTTTTAATGGAAGATGCGGAGTACCTGCAATCTGCCGGCAACTATTTGAACGCTTCACACGATAATCCACCCTATGCGCGCATCGAAAGCATGATTTTGCGCTCCTTCAGCGCCACACCAGAATTAGTATTACCGGATTTGAACACCGCCCGTTCGGAGAGGGTTTATGAACTCAGAAGCTATGAGGCAGCCACTGAAAAGTTGTATAAGCTGAAAGTTGAAATGTTTAACGAAGGCGAATCGGCCCTGTTCCAGGAACTGAAATTCAATCCGGTCTTCTTTTGCGAAGTGCTCTCCAGTGCACATATGCCTCACCTGATCTACATGACTGCTCATGCAGACAGCACGGCTCAGAAGGAAAACTGGGATGCCTTTGTAAACCACCCGGAATGGGAGAGAATGAAGAACCTGGACAAATACCAGAATACGGTTTCAAACATCACCAGAACCCTGCTCTATCCGACCGAATACTCGGACTATTAGAGATTCAGAATCTTCTGCAGGGCTTCCCCTGAGAGAGCTCCCATCGAAGGAATCAATCCCCGGTGATCAGCCTGCGGATGCGTTCAATCTGCTTCTGCTTGTTTACTTCCCGTAAGCTCCTTGCAGTTTTGGTAAAGTAGGAGTGACTGGAGATGAATCTTAACTGCAGTTTGTTCCATTCGTTCAGTGTCCCGATCTTATCCTGTTCACTCAGCTCCTTATAGAGGGTGTTGGACACGGGTATCATATCGCTCCTGCCCAGGTAATCCAAATCCGCATCACATATGATCTGCTGATAGATATCCCCAGGCTCCGGTGGAAGTTTTGTGGCCATAATGATCCTGCAGATCTTTTCGATCTGCTCCTCCGAGTAGCCATATTCAGGCAGAAACTTCCTGGCCAGTTCAGTACCATGATATTCATGGTCGTCATAGGAAATGATGTGCCCCGCATCATGGAACAGGGCGGCAGTCTTTAAAAGCAGTATTCCTTCATCGTCAAGCCCCTCCGCCCAACCGATCAACTCCACCTCGGTGACCACATCCACCGTATGTTTCACATTGTGGTAGTAAAGGTACCGGGGCAGTTCATTTTCAAGCCTGTCCAGGATCATCTCCTGGATATCCGTAAACTGAATCAACTTGAATTTCGTATTGAACAAGGCATTGGGCATGACTCCCCTCCCACGCATGGAGAACTCCTGTCTGATGCCGTTTACCACAAACATCTCCAGGTCGCCCTTGTATTTAACTGGCATTTTTCCGTAATACTCACAAACAAAAAACTCCTTGATCAGCTCGTAGGTCATCACTGAAATCAGGATTTTTCCACTATCGCCCACCCCCTGCATGCGGTGTGCTATATTGACCGTATCGCCTTTAATATCATAAGTTATCTTTTTCTTACCGGAGATGGTAGCGCTAACCGGCCCCGTATGAATACCCAGGCTCAGGTTCCAATAGCGGATACCATCGATCCGCCTGAGCTGATTCAGAAAAATATTCATCTCCAGTGCCGCCATGACCACGTCGATGGGATTGGTGATGTTCTTCACCGGAATTCCCCCTGCGGCCATATAGGTATCCCCGATGGTCTTGATTTTATGGATCTTGTATTTTCTAAGGATCCGGTCGAATTCAATCAGCACTTCATCCAGCTGGTCCATGACCACTTCGGAAGAGTCGTTATCGGTGAGATGCCTGAATCCGGTGATATAGGCAAAGAGGACCGTCGCCATCTTATACTTTCTGATCCTTTCTCCGGCCTCCTGGTACCTTTCTTCCTTCATTCCCAGGCGGGCATCTTTCAGGCGCAATTTCAGGTTTTCATTTTGTTCCGAGAGCCCAGCAACAGCCTTCTGCAACTTTTCATTCCTGGCATAAAGGTCCTGGTTCTTCTTTACCAGTTTTTGGATCCGCTTTAACAGTTCATCCCTCTTTTGTCCCATTATGTTTAATATCTTTGTCCAATAAGCTAATTACACGCATGAAAAACAGGGCCTTTTTTGCTGCACTCATACTCCTTGGCTTGCAGCCTCTCTACTCTCAGAAGAACGTAAAATCCTTCCTGGTGGTTTCATATAATGTGGAAAACCTTTTCGATACCGTCAATTCTCCTCTCTTCGAAGATGATGAATTCACCCCTTCCGGTGAAAAAGAGTGGACCTGGGACCGGTACCAGAAAAAACAGAACGATCTGGCCAGGGTTTTCCTTTCCATTCCCGGCAAGGAGCTCCCGGCTCTTATCGGATTATCGGAGGTTGAGAGTAGTGAAGTTCTGGAAGATCTGACCAGAGTCAGGGGCCTTCGTAAAGGGGAGTATGCCTTCGTCCATGAAGATGATAAAGATCCACGTGGTATTGAGTGTGCCTTGCTGTACAAGCCCGAATTCTTCAAATACAAGTCGCATGAATATGTTCCCATTGAGGATCCTGTGGATCCGGACTACCTTTACAGGAGAATATTGCATGTGCAGGGAAGAGGACCGGACGGGTCCAGCCTGCATATATTTGTGAATCACTGGAAATCCAGAAGCGGAGGAGTACAGGAAACCGAAAGGCAGCGGATGTTTTCAGCCATAACACTCCGCAAGCAACTGGATATACTGATGGCCAGGGAGCCGGATTATAAAGTGATTATCATGGGCGACTTTAACGACGAACCTACAAACCGGAGCATCAGCCACGGACTTTCGGCCCTGAACAAACGCCGGAATATCCAGCTGGGAGAGCATTACAATCTCTTCTATGATCTCCACAACACAGAGGGCAAGGGGACCTACAATTACCAGGGCAACTGGAACATGCTGGACCAGATGATCGTCTCCTACAGCCTGCTGAACCAGGAGAGGGGCCTGAGCACGGGATTCGAGAACGGGAAGATTCTGAAAGAGGAGTGGATGTTATATCCCAGTGAGAAATATGGAGAGAGCCTGCCCTCTGCCACTTACGGGGGACCTGAATACTACGGGGGACCCAGCGACCATCTCCCCATCTATGTGGAATTCACCTGGTAGCATGGAATTCAGACTTACTTCGGATTATAAACCTACCGGTGACCAGCCGGATGCCATTCAGCAACTGGTGGATGGATTCAGGGCCGGGGAGCAGTTCCAGACTCTTCTGGGAGTAACCGGATCCGGAAAAACCTTTACCGTGGCCAACGTGATCCGGGAGCTGGAGCGGCCGGTCCTGGTCCTCAGTCACAATAAAACCCTGGCAGCACAGCTTTACAGCGAATTCAAACAATTCTTTCCTGAAAATGCAGTGGAGTATTTTGTCAGTTATTACGACTACTATCAGCCCGAAGCCTATCTCCCTGTTACGGATACTTATATCGAAAAGGACCTCTCCATCAACGATGAAATTGAAAAGCTCAGGCTAAGCACTACCTCCTCCCTGCTATCGGGACGCAGGGATGTGCTTGTGGTCTCTTCGGTGTCCTGTCTATATGGTATCGGGAATCCTGCCGATTTCCACAACTCCACCATCCGGGTCCGCAAGAACGAAATGCTTAGCAGGAATGTGTATCTGCGCAGACTGGTGGATGGCTTATACTCCCGGAACGAAGTGGACTTTAAGCCAGGGACCTTCCGCGTGCGGGGCGATACGGTGGACATTCACCTGGCCTACCGGGACCTGGCCTACCGGGTGGAATTCTGGGGCGACGAGATCGATTCCCTCAAATCCATCCACCCGGTGACGGGACACACTATCGAGGAACATCAGGAGGTCGTAATCTTCCCGGCCAATATATTCATCACCTCCAAGGAACGCACAAAGGCCGCCATTGAGGAGATCCAGGACGACATGATGAAGCAGGTGGATTTCTTTAAAAGAGAGCAAAAACTCATTGAGGCACAACGGATAGAAGAGCGTGTCACCTACGACCTGGAGATGATCAGGGAACTGGGATATTGTCCGGGCATTGAGAACTATTCCAGGTATTTTGACGGCCGTCCCCCGGGCACCAGGCCCTTCTGCCTTCTGGATTATTTCCCCGATGATTTTATTACAGTGATTGATGAAAGTCATGTCACCCTTCCCCAGGTTCACGCCATGTATGGCGGAGACTATTCCAGGAAGAAGAACCTGGTGGAATATGGCTTTCGGCTTCCGGCGGCAGTAGATAACAGACCGCTCAGGTTCAATGAATTTGAGAACCTCATCGGGCAGACTCTGTTCGTTAGCGCCACACCGGCTGACTATGAGCTGGAACGCTGTGGCGGGATTATCGTGGAGCAGGTGATCCGTCCCACCGGACTGCTGGATCCGGCCATAGAGATACAGCCAAGTCTGAACCAGATCGACCACCTGATCGGTGAGATCAACCAGCGTGTGGATAAGCGGGAACGGGTCCTGGTTACCACACTGACCAAAAGGATGGCAGAGGAGCTAAGCAGCTACCTGACCAAATTGAACATCCGGACCCGGTACATCCATTCGGATGTGGATACCATGGAACGGGTGGAGATCCTGGAGGGGCTCAGAAGGGGCGATTTTGATGTACTGGTCGGAATCAACCTCCTCAGGGAGGGACTGGATTTGCCGGAGGTATCCCTGGTTGCCATCCTGGATGCTGATAAAGAGGGCTTCCTGAGATCGGAACGCTCCCTGACCCAGACGGCAGGACGGGCAGCAAGGAACCTGAACGGGAAAGTGATCATGTATGCCGACAAGATTACCGGCTCCATGCAGCGGACCATAGATGAAACCAACAGGCGCAGGGAAAAGCAACTGGGATATAACGAAAAGCACCAGATCACCCCTACCCAGATCATAAAATTAACATACAGTCTCTTTGACAAGAGCCTCGAGCAGAAGAACATACAGAGTGCCTATGCAGACCAGGCAAAAAGTGATCTTGCCGCCGATCCGGTCGTCAGATATATGGGAAAGCCGGAACTGGAACGTGCCATAGACGCGGCCAGAAAGCAAATGGAAAAGGCGGCCAGGGAGCTGGACTTTATCGAAGCTGCCCGTTTCCGGGATGAAATGTATGCCCTCCAGGAGCTAATAAACAATCTGGATAACTGACAGGCATAGTAAAACAAGAAGCCTCATTGCTCCAAGGACACGGGATAATCGACAAAGAAGGTGGTCCCTTCAGGACCAGAGCTGGTAAAGCCCGCCTTTCCTTTCAGAAACTCTTCACTCAGCAGCTTTATGCTGTATGTTCCCAGGCCCCTTCCGGTTCCCTTTGTGGAAAATGATCGCTGAAAAATCTGCAATTGTACTTCCCTGGGAATTACTCCCGGATTTTGTACACTTATCCGGACTTTTTCTCCGTTCTTCACACAGGAAAGTGTAACGATCTCTCCGTCTTTTATGGCTTCCAGTGCATTTTTGATCATATTGCCGAGAATACGGCTCAGGATGACTGCATCAGACAGCATAATAACATCTTCACACCTGGAATCCAGCTCAATAACTTTTCCTTTTGCCTCCTCATGCCCCATATACTGGTTCTTGATCCTTTCCAGGAGCTCCAGGGTGCCAAATTCCATCAGCTTTAACCGCAGTTGCCCCTTTTCGGCCTGAATTAGCTGAGTGTAGGAGTCAATCTCATCCAACAGTTATCGGATAGGTCCATAATCATTTTCCAGATCTTATCGCTTTCGCCTTTCTCCATGCTTAATCTGCTGAATCCCTGAATGACTCCGGCCGTGTTCTTCACGTCATGCAAAAAGAGCCTCTCCAGAAACCCCTTTCTCTTTTCATCCGCTATATCAGACACTGAGAACACGATGAACAGCTCTTCCTGATGTTTCAGCTGTGAGGCCGTAACCCTTAGATCCAGAGCCTGATGACCGTCCTTTAGCCTGATTCTGCACTCCTGCACATCCAGGCCACTCTCCATACTGTTCAGAATTGCCCTGACAGCTCCGCACTCCCTGCAATATTCGCTTGTGCCACAGCCACCTTCCATCATATCTGCAAATACACATCCCAGAGCTTCTCCTGCACGCAAACCCAGTAGGGATGTCACATCGACTTCTCCCAGCAGATTCATAAACGCTTTATTGGCAAAAACAAGCTGACGCTGTTCGTTCAGGATCAGGATCGCCATGGAAACAGAGTCCAACACACTGATTAACATGTGATTATCCTTGAAGTGCTGGTATTGCCTCCTGATCTCTTCCTTATCAGCACGCCATGCAGGCGCAAACCAGGTAATGGCTCTTTTCTCTTCCATGGAATGTTGCGTCTTTTAGTGGGAGCCAATATAGCAAAAACAGGGATATTAGCGGAAAGGCGTCACAACAAAAACGGGGTCACCAAAAGGCAGCCCCGTTTCACGATCAAAATTATGTCTTACCCCAGGTATGTCTTCAAAAGTTTACTCCTGGAAGTGTGGCGCAGTCTGCGTATCGCTTTTTCCTTGATCTGACGCACACGTTCGCGGGTCAGTCCGAATTTTTCGCCAATCTCTTCCAGGGTCATCTCCTGACAGGCAATGCCAAAGAATAGTTTAATGATATCTCTTTCCCTTTCGGTAAGCGTGGCCAGAGCCCTGTCTACCTCGCGGGATAAAGATTCATTGATAAGGGTGTTGTCCGCATTTGGAGAATCATTGTTCACCAGAACATCCAGCAGACTGTTGTCTTCACCATCGACAAAGGGTGCATCAACGGAAACATGTCTTCCCGAAACACGGAGTGTGTCAGCCACTTTCTCCTTGGGAAGATCGAGGGCTTCAGCGAGCTCCTCCGGGGTAGGGGTTCTTTCATTCTCCTGCTCGAACTTCGAAAACGCCTTATTAATCTTGTTCAGTGAACCAACCTGGTTCAGTGGAAGGCGTACGATCCTCGATTGCTCTGCCAGTGCCTGGAGGATCGATTGCCTGATCCACCACACGGCATAGGAGATAAACTTAAAGCCCCTGGTTTCGTCAAATTTTTCAGCGGCCTTGATCAAACCCAGATTCCCTTCATTAATAAGGTCGGGCAAACTAAGCCCCTGGTTCTGATACTGTTTAGCCACTGATACGACAAACCTCAGATTTGCCCGGGTGAGTTTTTCCAGGGCGGCCCGGTCGCCCTTTTTGATCCGTTGAGCCAATTCAACCTCTTCCTCAACAGTGATCAACTCTTCCTTACCAATCTCCTGCAAATACTTGTCTAACGAAGCACTTTCCCTGTTGGTAATGGATTTTGTGATCTTTAACTGTCTCATGTACTACTTCTCCAATCAAATGAATAGATAAAAAATCTTTGCAAATGTACCCGCTTATTTATCTTTAGTCAATTTAAATAAGCATTATTTTAATATATCTGTAATATGCAGGTAATATGGATCAGGGAGATTCTACATGCCAAAAGCATAATAAGATCTGGAACCGTTCCGGTCTAAACCCTCAATAATAACCCCTCCTTCAGAATCTTTCAATATAGCCGCAATATCATTAACACTGCCAACCGGCTTTTTGTTTACCGAGGTCAGCACAAATCCCTCCTCGATTCCAACCTTTTTAAACTTTCCATTCCGGACCGATTTAACTTTGAGGCCATGGCCTATACCCAGACTTTGCTTCTCCCTTTCCGACAGTGGTTCAAAACTGGCACCCAGCAACTCCATCACATCATCTCTCTTCACAATTTCGGTGTTCCCTTCTAAGTTACGCAAGATCAGGTCAAATTGTTTCATGTTTCCGTCTCTTTTAACAACTACCTTCACCTTCTGTCCGGGCCGGTACTTGGATATCACTTCCTGTAACTCGGCGGAACTGTTTACCCTTTTATTATCAATGGAAATGATGATATCCTTTTCTCTGATTCCAGCATTTCGGGCAGCGCCATCCTCACGGACACGCACCACATAAACTCCTTCAATCTTGTCGACATCTTCCTGCTGGACCAGTTCAGCCGTCACATCTCTGATCTCGACACCCAGTATAGCTCTCTGCACTTCTCCATATTCCATAAGATCCTGAACAATTTTTTCCACGATGGTTACCGGAATTGCAAATGAATAGCCGGTAAAGGCTCCGGTTCGGGATGCAATGGCCGTATTAATCCCTACCAGTTCACCCCTGGTGTTTATCAGGGCGCCACCGCTGTTTCCAGGATTAACCGCTGCATCGGTCTGGATAAAAGATTCAATACTAAACTCCTGGGATCGCAGAATATTGATATTTCTTGCCTTGGCACTTACGATCCCGGCGGTAACGGTGCTGGTAAGGTTATAAGGGTTTCCGATGGCCAGCACCCATTCTCCCAGGCGAAGTGCATCCGAATCTCCAAATCTCAGACTGGTAAGCCCTTCGGCATCCACCTGAAGGAGGGCCAGGTCCGTAGTGGGATCGGTCCCGATGAGCCTGGCACTGAACTCCTGCTTGTTATTCAGCACCACCAGGATTTCATCCGAACCGTCAATCACATGATTATTGGTCACGATATACCCTTTTTCCGAGATAATCACTCCACTGCCAAAACCAAGTATAGGCGGCGCTTCTCCCCGGGGTTGATCCCCGTAAAAGAATTCATACAGGGGATTTACCTGATACTCCCTGAACACCTTGGTCTTTACATGGACAACCGCATTGATGGACTGTTCCACCGCCGCTGTAAAATCAAGCGCGCTGCCCGATTCGACTCCCGGGAGACTGACATAGCGGTAGCTGTTTTCCACAGGCACTTCCACCACAGCCGCCTCAGGTTGAAACCACCTGGCATATACAAAAATTGCAGCCATTGCACCCAGAACTGCGACCACAAATAAACCCAAGAATCTTCTTGCTTTCATTATACTGTATTTTTAATTAATAACTTTGTTTCGCGGAATTCCTGTTTTCAAATTCCGTGCCTTTAACATGGCAATTTACTATCATAACAACTTGAATCGAAGAAAAATTGGTAAACCTAAGGCCTTTTAACCTTTTTTAACGCACCACACCCTATGCTTGTTCAATTCTCTAAATATCATGGTACTGGGAATGATTTCATTATGATTGACGGAAGGCATCTGCAAAGCTCCCATTTTCACACTGAAATTATCAGACAGCTCTGCGACCGCAGGTTCGGGGTGGGCGGAGACGGACTCATTTTCCTGGAGAAAAGCAGTCGCTTCGATTTCACCATGCGGTATTATAATGCAGATGGCAAAGAGGGAACCATGTGTGGGAACGGCGGCCGCTGTATTACCGCTTTTGCCAGGAGACTGGGAATCACAGGCCGGGAAACTGTATTTGAGGGGATCGACGGGACACATAGTGCATCCATCGGGACTCATGGGGAAATTCGGCTGAAACTGGCAGATGTGTCGGGGATTCAGCAGCTGGAAGATGGTTACCTGCTCAACACGGGATCCCCCCATTTTGTAATCCTCGCGGCGAACCTGGAGGAAACTGATGTGGAGGGTATTGGCGCGGAGATCAGGAAGCAGAAGAGGTTTGGACCCGGAGGTGTGAATGTCAACTTTCTGGAGGCAGATGCCTCTTCAGCTCAGATAGCAGTCAGGACCTTTGAACGGGGAGTGGAAGCAGAAACCTGGTCCTGCGGGACCGGTGTCACCGCCGCTGCCATTACGGCCTGTTCACATTTCAATACTGACATAAGGTCATACCAGGTCAGGACCAGAGGGGGAATGCTGAATGTCTCCTTCAGGGTCCTGGATAAGCAAAACTTTAGTGAAATCTACCTGACGGGACCTGCGTCATATGTGTACGATGGGTCCGTCGATATTGCTATCTGATCCGAGCTCATGGATGGTCCGGGCAAACTGCAGGATCCTGTGAAAATCAATATCCGGTTCCTTATTCAGCCGGGCGGCCTTCCTGGTCATGATCTTCTGCAGCAGGTTCATCTTCTTGATATTCAATTCTCCCCCGAAGAACCCGCTGGCCAGAGCATGCTCCACCAGCTGTGACGGGAAAGCGCGGTCGATCAGCTCCTTCTCATTGGCATCCGGGTCCATACAACACACAAATAGCCCAACCTGCTTTTTTAAGAGTATATCCAGATTGCTGGTGCAAAATTTATGAACGGACCGCTGGATCATCCCTTCGTGGATGGAACCTCCCACAATAATGGTATCATGCTTCTGCAGGTTATACCTTCTGCGGCTGGAGATACGGATCATCTCCACCCCTTCTCCAAGATCTTCCTTCAACCTGGAGGCACACTGTTCTGTGCATCCCAGTGTAGTCGAGTATGCAATAAGGGTTTTCATGTGTTTTTTTTCCTCAGGGCGTTTTAAAAGTACACTATTTGTTAATAAATCCCTGCTCTTCAGCTTCTATTTTTTATCTTAATTGTACCACAGGAATAACAATTTGATATACATTTACGTATTAGAGGTAAAACAGCATATATGTCGGACAAAAAATCAGAAGTCAGAAAAGCTCCTGTCATTAACGATGGAGCCAGGAAAAAGAGAGCCCAGAAGAAATACTCCCTTCCGGTAATCGGACATTTCGCCGACAGGAGTGTGGAATTTAAAAGCATCCTGGAAGCTGAGCAGGTCACCGGAATCCCTTACCACCTGATCTTCGAGGCTTGTATTGGAAAGATATTTAAAGCCAAGAATGTGCACTGGGAATTCAAGAAAGGTAACCACTATATCAAATACAAAGCCTTTTATATCAATGCGCAGGACAATTACAAACGAGTTAGCGGATTTAATGGCTAGGAACCTGTTCCTGACAAAAATTGAATAAGGGGGCTGTATCAAAAGGTACAGCCCCTTTTTCTAAGGGAAAAAATACTTAGATGTTGTAGGTGGATGAGCTGGTATCTCCCCCTCTTCCGGTCCAGTTGGTATGGAAAAATTCACCCCGTGGCCTGTCGACGCGTTCATAGGTATGCGCCCCGAAATAATCCCGCTGAGCCTGCAACATATTGGCAGGAAGTCGTTCCGACCGGTAGCCGTCAAAATAATTCAGCGCCGTGGTAAAGGCCGGAACAGGAATCCCATTCACCAGGGCTGTGGCAACCACTTTGCGCCAGCCCTCCTGGGCAGCCTCCACTTTTCCCTTAAAGAAAGGATCCAGCAGCAGGTTAGGGAGGGCAGGATTCCGATCAAAAGCCTCCTTTATTTTGTCCAGGAAGGCCGAGCGGATGATGCATCCCCCTCTCCACAGCAGGGCAATCCCTCCGTAATTCAGTTCCCAGTCATACTCCCTGGCTGCCTCACGCATCAGCGTGTATCCCTGGGCATAGGACACGATCTTGGAGGCATAGAGGGCGCTCCGGATATCCTGGATAAAGATCTCCCGGTCGCCTCCGTAGGAAGGGACAGGACCCGAGAGTAGTTTTGAAGCTTCCACCCTTTCTTCCTTGAGGGCGGAGAGGCACCTGGCAAATACCGATTCCCCGATCAGTGTCAGTGGGATTCCCAGGTTCAGAGCCTCGATCCCGGTCCACTTCCCGGTTCCCTTCTGTCCGGCTGTATCCAGAATCTTCTCCAGCAGGGGTTCTCCATCCTTATCCCTAAAACCCAGAATATCCCGGGTAATCTCAATCAGATAACTGTCCAGCTCCCCTTTGTTCCATTCTGCGAACACATCGTGCATCTCATCTGCACTCATTCCCAGCAGGTTCTTCATAAGGTTGTATGCCTCGCTGATCAATTGCATATCCCCGTATTCAATACCATTGTGCACCATCTTCACAAAATGACCGGCTCCATCTTCCCCCACCCAGTCGCAGCAGGGAGTGCCATCCTCCACTTTGGCCGATATGGCCTGGAAAATATTTTTCACGTGCGGCCAGGCATCCGCCGACCCACCGGGCATGATGGAAGGACCCAGGAGAGCTCCCTCCTCCCCTCCCGAAACGCCGGTTCCAATATACAGCAGGCCTTTGCTCTCCACGTAACGGGTCCGGCGAACGGTGTCCGGAAAATGAGAGTTTCCCCCGTCAATGATTATATCGCCCTTCTCCAGGTGGGGAATCAGTATCTCGATAAAGTCATCCACCGGTTTTCCGGCCTTTACCAGCAGCATCACTTTCCTGGGTCTTTCCAGGGAAGCAATGAACTCTTCCATGGAGTGCGCTCCCTTGAAATTTTTATTCTTTCCCCGGCCGTTCATAAACTTATCCACCTTCTCAAGGGTGCGATTATAAACAGCCACTGTAAAGCCGTTTCGCTCCATGTTCAGCACCAGGTTCTCACCCATAACTGCCAGTCCGATCAGTCCGATATCTGCTTTTGCTTTCATTCTTTTTGCTTTAATTTTTTAATTGATTCTATGATGTTTCATTTTCACATACACTGATCCGACAGGACATCAAATCCCAGTTCCTCCAGGATGCCTCTTAACTCAGGATATCCCTGGAACAGCCGGACCGCAAAGGCAGGCGGTTCCCGTCGAAAGGGGTAATCGCCCCGTAAGATCTCAAAGTGATCCGGAGAGTTCCTGAAGCGTTGATCGTCCAGACCAATATCATAGCCTTTTCTGTATATATCCCATAAGAGCTCTGTAAGCCTGGAATCACCAGCATCGGCAAGTATCTCCGGATGGTCCGGAGCGGGGATACCGTCAGGGGCCCACAAATCCAGTCCCAGATCAAAGAATCGGCTGAGGGAACGAACCGACATGGTGGTGCCATTGGCCTTTCCATCCAGCGAATAACCTGCGATATGCGGGGTTGCCAGTGTAAGGATATCCAGCAGGTCCCTGTTAACGTCCGGTTCGTTTTCATATACATCCAGGATCACATCGGATAATATTCCCTCACGGATCCCTTCCGGAAGTGCCTCCTCATCCACCACGGCTCCTCGGGAAGAATTAAGCAGGATGGTCCCTTTATTCAGGGAAGAAATAAACTCCCTGTCCACCATATGGAAGGTGTTATCCACGCCCCCTTTGTTCAGAGGAACATGCAGGCTGATAATATCCGATTTTTCCTTCAACTCCTCCAGAGTGACAAACTCCGCACTGCCCTCTGCCCGCGTGCGGGGTGGATCATAAAGCAGCACTTTCATTCCAAGCGTCCTGCCTGCATGGGCTACTTTGCTTCCCACATTCCCGACACCGATGACCCCCAAGGAAAGTCCCCTGAGCTCGAAGCGGCGATGGACTGCCAGCCAGAGCAGGGCAGAGACCACATACTGCTCCACCGAAGAGGAGTTGCAGCCCGGGGCATTGGTCCAGCCGATCCCGTTCTCCGTGCAATAGGAGGTATCGATATGATCGTAACCGATGGTAGCCGATGCAATAAACCTGATTGAGGTCCCTTCCAGCAGCTCTCTGTTACACCGGGTACGCGTCCGTATAATTAAAGCATCGGCATCCAGGAGCTGCTTCCGGGAAATCTCACTACCGGGAAGATACTCCACCCTGGCTCTGTCCTCCAGCGCCCCTGCCAGGAAAGGGATTTTATGGTCGGCAACTATCTTAATCATCATCCTTCGTTTTGAACTTATCCTTCCAGGCCCATAATCCCAGTGCAGGATTTGAGATATAGTATACCTGCTCGCCGTCGGGCATGATATTAAATCCATCTCTCATGATCCGGGGATTATAACGGGCCCATGTCTCCTCCAGCTCAGCAAAGCCGTAGTTTACCGCTTCGATCTCCTGCCTTGATAAATGACCGGGGCAGTAAGTTACATGAAACCTCCCCTCCGTGGACCCGTGGATCAGGTGAGCCGCTGCACTCAGATTCTGCTTCAGATCGCTGTTCTCTTCCACGGCTTGTAATATTTCCGGAGTGGTCCGATAGGCGTATTTCCGGATCAGCCGGTCTATTTCAGCATCTTCGCCAAACTCTTTCAGGCCGGGTGCCAGAACCAGCAACTCTCCGCCATCGGCCATGGCCATCCGCGTCCTGTATATACTCTTGTTTCCCAGCCAGGTACTTTTAAATTCACCGGGCTCCAGGTATACCACCACCTTGGAAAGGGGTTCCTCCAGCATCTGGAAATTGACCTTCAGGGAGAGTGCGGAGGCTTTCAAAAAACACTCTTCATCATCCCCGATAAAGAGTCCGCGTACCACCAGATCACCGGAGTGGTTCCGGCCCACCACTGAAAGAATATAAACAATGGGAAGTCCAGCAGCAAAATGGTCCGAAGCATAGTTCAGCACTTCCCTGACCGGCGTTGAGGCCCGGCCCATAATTCGCTCCATCCCGAAAGCAGCTCCCAGGTAATGGCTCTTGTTGATCCCTTCCGGCCCGCCGGTCCCAACAAAAATATTCTTATTGTAATTGGCCATTCCTGTCACCTCATGGGGGACCACCTGCCCGATGGACAGGATCAGGTCGTGCCCGCCCTCCGACAGGAGCCTGTTGACCTGTGCAGGCCAGGAATAGCTGACCCTCCCCTCCGAAACTGTTTCAATAAAGGAGGGGGGCACCTCTCCCAGGGTAACGACATCCTTTCGCCAATCGTGAATCCTGAATAAGGATGGGGGCACCGCCCCATACATCCGGCTGATCTCCTCCCCGGTCATGGCCCGGTGTGTGCCCAGGGCCGGAAGCACATCGGTCAGGTGTCTGCCGAAATACTCCCAGGCGATCTCGGTCATCCGCCCTGCCATACTGTGAACCCTGGTTATATCAGGCGGCACGGCCAGAACCCTCTTCCTGGGACCGATTTTTTGAAATACACCGGTCAGAGCCTTTGCGATCGTCCGGTCTGTGAGCACCTCACCGGGTGCGCCCTGTTCAAAATAGATCATTCTACACTCCTCCAAATGCGTTGTATCCCCCGTCCACCGGGATACAGATTCCGGTAATAAAACGGCTCATATCCGATACGAGATAGAGCAGAGTGCCATTCAAATCGTCCGGCGCCCCAAACACCCCCATGGGAGTATTGGCAATAATCTTCTCCCCCCGGGGTGTCAGAGCGCCTGTATGTTCATCGGTAAGCAGGAAGCGGTTCTGATTGGTCAGGAAGAACCCGGGTGCTATGGCATTCACCCTCACCCCCACTCTGGCAAAATGGACCGCCAGCCATTCGGTAAAGTTATTAATGGATGCTTTGGCTGCCGAATAGGCCGGAATCTTCGTGAGCGGCTTATAGGCATTCATGGAGGAGATATTCAGAACCACCCCGCTCTGGCGCATGACCATATCCCTGGTAAAAACCATGGTTGGAAGAAGGGTTCCCGTGAAATTGAGCTGAAACACCTTTTGAAACCCCTCCAGTTCCAGTCCAAAAAATCCGTCCTCCAGATGATCCAGCTCCCCGACGGTAATCTGTTCCAGTAAGGTAGTGGCCTTTGGAGAATTCCCGCCTGCTCCGTTGATCAGAATATCGATCTCACCCAGCTCTCTCCTTATTTTTTCTCTCACCTTATCCAGGGAGTTCCTGTCCAGCACATCGGCCCTGAATCCATAACTTCTGATCCCCAGTTCGGCCGTAATACCAGAGGCTGCTTTCTTTGCGGCCCCTTCATCAATGTCCAGGATTACTGTAATGACCCCGGCTGCAGCAAGCCCCCTGGCCATGGAGGTCCCCAGCACTCCGCCGCCTCCCGTGATTACACATATTTTGTTCCTTAAGCCAAGCAATGCCGGATGTTCCATCTATTCAGAGGTATTAGTTTGATAAAAACGCAGATTTTCACGGGTGATAATATCAATGGGAAGCCACTGTTTCGCTTCAGGTTTCCGATTAAAAACCACCAGGTTAAACAGGGATAACAAACCCTTGTAGGCCTGTTCTTCAGGCTTTTGAGAAAGCAGGAAGTCGATACGTCCCAGTTTCAGATATTCGATATTTTCCGGAAGCAGGTCATAACCCACCAGCCGGACCCGGTCCCGCCCCGTTTCTTCCAGGAAACGGGCCACCTTATGGACCCTTGAATTGGTCACAAATAGTCCGGAAATATCATGAGCTGCACAAAGCCTGCCCAGCTCCTCCTTCAGCATAAGGTCATCGGCCCCATTCAGATCTATGCTCAGCAGATGTTTCCGTTTACCCTTCAAATGTGCAAAATGATCTCTGAATCCCCTCTCCCTCTCAATGATGTGAGCATAGTGCTCCTTTCTGGCAGACAAATTCACAATGGCCACATCCTTTTCTGGTTCCAATCCGTAAAGGACCAGCCGGGCAGCTACGTAACCGCTTTGATAAGCATCCTGCCCTACAAAACTGCTTACAAAGGCAGAGTCGAGCAGGGAGTTGAAGAGGATCACCGGAAGATTCGCAGCGGCGCAGCGGCCCAGGAATGCCATGGATTCTTCTGTAAAGACCGGGGCAAAAAGGACTCCCTCGGCCTTCTCATAAGGAAAACGATCCAGGATGGCCGTAAAACTCTCCCGGTCTACCTGGTCGAAGTAAAAAGGGTGAAGATGTATATGATTTTGGTCCAGCGCTTCAAGGGCCTGGCGGATCCCCTGTCGTGGCAGCTCCCAAAAGGTATGATCACTAACAACACCCGGCATCACCACAGCCAGGTGGATATCTCGCTTCATGGCCAGTGAACGGGCTGCAATATCGGGTTTGTAGTCGAACTGTTGCAACAGTTTCCGGACCTTCTCACGCGTGGAAGGAGATACCTCTCCGCGATTATGGATCACCCGGTCAACGGTTCCCACGGAAACCCTGGCAATTTCAGCAATATCCTTGATCCTGATCTTAGCCATATACCTTTTATTTCAACAGCCTGCGACAGGCATCCACCTGAAACTGTTCCGCTTTCGTGGACCAAAATTACGTATTTTTTTTAGGAAAAAGTCACTAAATTTCTTAATTTCGTGTCCGTACACGGAAATCCGTTAATCCTATGAAATTAGAGAAGTACTCCCTGGGAATAGGAGACAGGTTCGGTCAGCAGGGACCTGCCCAGCTAAAGGCCCTGATACAGGCCAGAGACCTGGGAATAGAAATGGTCCCGGTATGGAACAAATCAAACCGCGAACACCAGATCGTACGCTCCTCTCCAAAGGATACCCTCCTGGAGGCGGAGACTGCGGTCAGGGAGCTGAATTGGGAACACCCTTATTATGTGGATGCGGACCATATCAATCTGAAGACGGTGGACCCCTTCCTGGATTATGCCAACTTTTTCACCCTCGATGTGGCCGGTTCTATTGGTTCCGGGATCAAGGAGCATGAACTTAGGGAGTTCCTGGAAGTAGCTTCTGCCTATGCAGGAAAACTTGCCATACCCGGGATAAAGAAACCTTTTACAGTAAGCGAAAAACAGCTGATCAAGATCGCCGGGGATTTCCTGGCAGCGGTTCGTGAAGCGGAAGCCATTTATACCCGTATTGCCGGAAGCAAGGGAGCTGACAACTTTATTGCAGAGATCTCCATGGATGAAGTGGAAGAAGCTCAAACACCCGCTGAGCTGTTTTTCATCCTGATGATGATTAGTCATTATGAAATCCCGGCCCAGACCATCGCCCCGAAATTTACAGGCAGGTTTAACAAGGGGGTTGATTATGAGGGCGATGTTAAACGGTTCAGAAAAGAGTTTGAAGAGAACCTGCTGGTCATCGATTTTGCAGTGAAATCCTTCGGACTGCCACCAAACCTCAAGCTGAGTGTGCATTCGGGAAGTGACAAATTCACCATTTACCCCGTCATGGGTGAGCTGATTAAAAAACATAATGCAGGAATCCATGTGAAAACCGCCGGGACCACCTGGCTCGAGGAGCTCGTCGGACTGGCGATGGCCGGCGGGGATGCCTTGCAGATGGCCGGGGAAATCTATCGCAGTGCCTATGAAAGAAGGGAGGAACTGTGCGGACCTTACCAGGCCGTTATTGATATAGATGCTGCCACGCTGCCCGACCCGGAAGAGGTGCTGCATTGGAACAGTCAAAAATTCGCCACCACCCTCAGGCATATTCCCGGCCATCCCAACTACCATCCTGGCTTCCGTCAGCTGCTGCATGTGGGGTATAAGGTGGCTGCAGAGATGGGAGAGGTCTACCTGACCATGATCCGCTCACATGGCGAATTGATTGGCGAACAGGTAAGGAGCAATATTTTTGAAAGACACATACAAAGATTGTTTTAAGGGAACAGCCCATGAAGAAGTTTCTGGACAAAGATTTCCTGCTGGAGAGTGAAACAGCCCGAAGGCTCTACCACGAAGTGGCTGCCGGTATGCCCATTATTGACTATCACTGTCACCTGGATCCCGGACTGATTGCAGAAGATGCGAAATTTGAGAACCTGACTCAGGTCTGGTTGTCAGGGGATCATTACAAATGGAGAGCCATGCGTGCCAACGGGGTGGAGGAGCGATACTGCACGGGAGACGCCTCAGATGAGGAAAAATTCAAAAAATGGGCCGCCACGGTTCCCGACACCCTGCGAAACCCGCTTTATCACTGGACACACCTGGAACTGGAGCGCTATTTTGGTATCCGTGATCTGCTGAATGAGGAGAGTGCTCCCTTCATCTACCAGCAGGCAGGGGAATTGCTTCAATCGGATTCTTTCAGTGTGCGCAAGCTGATTCGGAAGATGAATGTGGAAGTGATTTGTACCACCGATGATCCTGTGGACTCTCTGGAGCACCATCGGAAGATCAGAGAGGATGGATTTGAAACCAGGGTACTTCCCGCCTGGAGACCTGACAAGTCTATGGCTGTGGAAGATCCGGCTGCATACAACCTTTACCTGGACAGACTGGAACAGGCTTCAGATACCTCCATTTCCTCCTATATGGATCTGCTGACCGCACTGCAGGAAAGACACGATTTCTTTCACCAGATGGGCTGCCGCCTTTCGGACCACGGTCTGGAAGTCTTCCATGCTGAAGAATTTGACCACCAGGACATTGAAAAGATTTTTCTAAAGATAAGAAAGGGACGAGCCCTGAATCAGCTGGAAGTGGAGCGTTTTAAGTCTGCCATGCTCATCGAACTGGCCGTCATGGATCATGAAACAGGCTGGACCCAGCAGTTTCATGTAGGTGCTATCCGGAATAATAACAGCCGCCGTTTCCTTGAACTGGGTCCCGACACCGGCTTCGATTCCATAGGAGATCTTTTAATGGCCAGGTCCATGTCCAGGTTCCTGGACCGTCTGGACCAGCAAAACCAACTGACAAAAACCATTGTTTACAACCTCAATCCAAGGGACAATGCCCTGATTCTTACCATGCTCAATAATTTCAACGATGGCCTGATTCCCGGGAAAATGCAGTTTGGTTCAGGATGGTGGTTTATGGATCAGAAATATGGAATGACCGAGCAGTTAAACACCCTCTCTACCCTGGGACTGCTTAGCCGGTTTGTGGGAATGCTGACCGATTCCAGAAGCTTTCTCTCCTACCCGCGCCATGAATATTTCCGCAGGATTCTCTGTAACCTTGTGGGTGGAGATGTGGAACGGGGTGAGATCCCGAACCAGGCTTCCCTGATTGATAATCTGGTAAAGAATGTGTGTTATTACAACGCAAAAGAGTATTTTGCGCTGAAGTAAACAATAAAGCCGTGGTTAATAAAACGATCAGATCGGTAGCCGTATGTCTGTTATTGCTGCTCTTTTTGATCCCTGTAAGATCGCAGGGCATAAAGGGCGAGATCCGGGATTTAAACGGTGATCCGGTTCCCTTCGCCGCCATTTTCATCAAGGAGCTGACCAGGGGAACAACCTGTAATGCACTGGGTTTATTCTCCTTACCACTTCCGGAAGGCAGTTACACCATCTTTTTCCGCAGCCTGGGTTATACAGAAGTCTCACGAAACGTTGAGCTTGGTTCGGAATTCATCGACCTGGTTATTGAGCTACCTCCCCAGACTTACATGATCCCGGAGGTCAGGATCAGCGCCTCGGGAGAGGATCCTGCTTACTGGATCATGCGAAAAACCATCGGACTGGCCAATTACCACCTGAATGAGGTGCTGAATTACCAGGCGGAGATTTATATCAAGGGAAGTGCTCTTCTGGAAAAACTGCCCAGGGCCATTGCGCGGAGAATAGAAGTAAATAACATCCGGGTAGAAGAGGGCGAAGCCTATATGCTCGAATCGCTCAACGAAGTGAAGTTTACGGCTCCCGATAAATACGAGATGCGGGTCATTGCTTCGCAAAACACCCTTCCGGGATACGCGGAAAACGTAAATCCCATGGATTATGTGAATGCCAGTCTCTATCAGCAGCAGATAGAAGGGATTATCTCTCCCCTGGCCCGGAACGCCTTTTCCTATTACCGCTTCAGGTTTGACGGGACCTTCCTGGAGGGCACCCATATTATCAACAAGATCAAGGTGACCCCCAAAAGAAAGAGTCTGCAATTATGTGAGGGCTACCTCTACGTGGTGGAGGATCTCTGGAGCCTGCATTCTGCAGATCTTTCTGTAAACACCATTGCAGGAACCGTAAAACTGAAGCAAATTTTTGCCAATGTGATAATGGATGCCTGGCTGCCGGTCAACCACCAGATCGGGGTGGATGTGGATATTGCCGGTGTCCTGGCCAGTGTGACCTATGTTTCCTCACTGAAGTATTCCGATGTTATTCTGAATCCCAACCTCCCTGAGGCCTATTTCACCAGTACAAAAGGGCTTGAAGAGGAAGAAGAACTGGCCGATGAAGAGCCTGTCTCCAGAGAGCAGGAGAAAATCAACGAACTAATTCAAAAGGAGGAGCTGACAAACCGGGATGTGCAACGTCTGTCCAGGCTCATGGAAAAAGAAGCGGCCAAATCCACACCGGAACCGGAGGGTGGTGACCTGAACCGGACCGGCACCACCTTTACGGTGGCTGACAGCGCGGTAAAGAACGATTCCCTCTACTGGAACGCTGTCCGTCCCATTCCGCTTACTCCCGAGGAGCATATTACCCTGAAGGTGAGGGATTCCATCATAGGTATTCAGAAAGCCTCTGTTCCTTCCGGATCTGACACCATCAGATCCACTCCGCACAGGCAGAAAAGATTCCGGGGTGTTCTCACGGGGCGCACTTATACCAAAAGCAGGGGAAGGCTGCGATTTACCCATGACGGACTGATCGACCTGGACCGGCTTGGATACAATACGGTGGACGGGCTCACCTATGGGCAGGGCTTTCATCTGAACTGGAAACCCGATACCATGCTGACTATGCGTTCCTTCTTCGCAGCGGAATATGCTTTCCAAAGAAAGGCTCCCATGATCACCTGGAACACAGACCTTTTATATGCGCCCCTGGCCCGTGGAAAGCTAGCCCTGTACCTGAATTACACCTCCTCTGATTTCAATGGTTTTTCGGGTATTCCAAAGGCCACCAACATGGTTTATACTCTTTTTTTCAGGGAGAATTATATGAAAAAATATGAGCAGATTGATGCCACCCTCTATAACCGGATCGATGTAGCCAATGGATGGGAGCTGAGCACATCGCTTAGCTATGGGCAGCAAAACAGCCTGGTCAATCATAGTGACTTCTCCTTTTTTCTCAGGAACAAAAAGGATTTCGACCCAAACATCCCCGGAGGTCTTCTGGCGGATGACCCCTCACTGGGAGACTTTCAGAAACTGATGGGGCTTTTGCGGATGGAATTCACACCCAAACAGCCTTACGAGGTCCGAACCTACAGAAAGGATCTGCGTCCATCTCCCTGGCCCACCTTCCTGCTCGAATACCGGCATGCCTTTCCCCTGGAAAATGAGGGATGGTCAGATTTCAGCCTGCTTTCAGCAGGAGTGACACATTCCGTCGAAACAGGGCTCTTATCCACCCTGGACTGGTCCCTGGGTTCCGGATACTTCCTCCATAAGGGAGCCATGCATTTTTCTGACTTCCGGCATTTCAAATCAAGTCCCCTCTACATCGATATAGCAGGCTTTGAAGATGCCTTGATGCTTTTGGATTATTACGAAGCCAGTACCTCCGAGTACTGGGTGCATGCAGATGCCAGGCTCACCTCTTCCTACCTGATGCTCAAGTTTCTTCCCTGGTTCAGTGAGCGGCTCTGGAAGGAGTCGCTGGGAGTCACTTATCTTTATACACCGCAGGCCCCTCACTACATTCAGATGGGCTACAGCCTGAACGAACTGTTCTTCCTGATGGATCTGGGCCTCTATGTAGGTTTCCAGGAGGGAGCCTACAAAGGCTTCGGAGCTCGTGTTAATTTCAGGTTTTAGAGACTTTCTGCATGAACCGTAAGCCGACCCTGATCCTGCTGCTCCTGCTTCTTTTTCCAGGAATCCATGCCCAGCCTGGGAATGAGATCGATTGGGAATATGAGATTGATCTGCTGGCCAGGGAACTGGCAGCGAAACACCCCGGGCTCTTGTCCGTCGAGCTTCAACAGGTTCTTGCAGCCATGGGAGATGCCCAGACCCAGGTCAATTACCATTTTCTGATAGACAAATTTAGGATTCTGCCCTTGGAATTATACTGGTTTGAGGACGGGATTTATGTCCTGGAGACCGATAAGCAGTATGAGCCTGCCCTGGGAAAAAAACTGACCGCTGTCAACGGCTTTCCCCTGGATACTGTAATTGATTCACTGGCCACCTTGCTGGACAATAATAACCAGTCTGTGCTGAAAAACAGCATTCCCCGCATGCTTACCTGGTATCAATTACCGGAGCACTTTGGTTTTGCCTCTAAAGAAAAGCTCACTTTAACTTTCAGTGGCAGTCCGGAGAAAACCCTCCATGTGGCGCTGCCCTGTAAACCGGGAGAGCTGGTGACGGTTCAGCCTCCATCGCTCCCCCTGGGGTGGCAGGATCAGAAAAGCTATTTCCGGGACCACTATTTTGAAAACGAGCATATCTACTACATCCAGTACAACCGCTGCTGAAGCCGGGAGGCAGAAGAGGATTACGGCTCGGGTGCGTCGGCCCTGTTTATGCCCTCCTTCAAAGAGTTTGAAAAACAGGTCATCCGGGTACTCAGGAAAAAAGAAATTGACAAGCTGGTATTTGATCTGCGCTTCAACGGGGGCGGACATTCCCGCCAGGGAACTGAATTTATAAGAAAAATATGCCGTTCGCTGCCTGAAAACAAGGGAGAGGTCTTTGTGCTGATAGGCAGAAGCACCCGTGAAGCTGCCATCATCAACGCCGTTGATTTTATGAAAAGCACCAGGGTGATCCTGGTGGGAGAAGAGACCAGTGGGACAGCGAATCATTTCGGGGATGTCAAACGTTTTGTGCTTCCCGAATCCAGGCTGATTATCAGCCACCCGAGCACCTACTATTCCCTTCTGGAGGAAGATCGCCCGTCGATGGAACCCGACCTTCACACGCCCATGGATTTCAAGCAATATATGAGTGGCACCGATCCGGCCCTGGAGGCCGTTCGCCGGTACAAACAACCTTAGCTATTCCTCCAGGATCAATCCACGCATAATCAGGTACTGTGCTGCTATATAGCTAAGCATGATCAGGAACCCGGCCAGGGGGATCTCGCTGTGGAACTTGTTAAATGCGATCAAACTGTCAGACAGCAGGAACAGCAAGGATCCTGCAAAGACCAGTTTGAAACTGCTGTCCCCTACCCTGCCCGAGCGGTTAAGAGCCGTCATGGACATCAGCATCAGTGAAATAGCGTAGATAGCAATCACAGGTTTCATCATCCCCTCCAGACCAGGGAAGAGCAGGACCAGCATTCCGGCCACATAGGCCATAAAGAAAACGGAAAGCCAGGGTCTTCTTTGCAGCAAGCCCTTTCCTCCTGTTTCACTGTATCGGGCAAAGGTGTAGATATAGCTAAGCTGTGCAAGGAAAAACCCTCCCACTCCTGCGAAGAAAAATAATTCATTTTTTCCAGACAACATCAGAAAATTATCGCCTGCCCAGGAGAAGAAAAAAGCCAGCAATACCGGAATGCTTAAAGCACTTTTCCTCATGTATAGCAGAAAATAGACGGCCATCCAGATCATGATCAGGGGTTTCACAAAGTACTCCATCTGGATATTGTCAAGTAGTCTGCCAAGGAGTTCAACCAGGACAATCACCGCAAACAGCAGATGCATCATCAGGGAGGTATTCTTTTTCATGGTTCTGTTATTTATACAGGTAAATATAGCAGCCCTTTTAGTAACTTTAGTCCCGTACCAGTAAAAAACTGAAATATGAGTAAAATCCATTATGAAGTGAGATTTTCGAATCATCCCGAAGATACCAGACTATACGGGACCGGGAGATTGAGGAAAGAGTTCCTGGTAGAGAAATTGATGGTACCCGGAGAAATCCATATGGTTTATTCAATGAACGACCGTTATATCGTGGGGGGGGCGGTTCCTGTCTCCGAACTGGAACTGACCGGCATCGATCCGCTGAGATCAGCCTATTTTTGTGAACGCCGGGAGCTGGGCATCATCAATGTGGGGGGAGCGGCTACCATCCGGGTAGACGATATCGAATATGACCTGGACTATAAGGAAGCCCTCTATGTGGGTGCGGGATCCCGGCATATCAGGATGATCAGCAGAGTGGAGGAGAGACCGGCACATCTCTATTTCAATTCAGCTCCTGCCCATCAGTCCTATCCATCCAGAAGAGTTACCCTGGCAGATGCTGAGGTGGCAGAACTGGGAAGCCTGGAGCAATCCAATGCCAGAAAGATCAATAAGCTTCTGGTCCATCCGCTGGTAAAGACCTGCCAGTTGCAGATGGGGATGACCGAATTAAAACATGGATCCGTATGGAACACCATGCCGCCTCACCTGCATGACCGCAGGATGGAAGCCTACTTCTATTTTGAGCTTCCTGAAGGGCAGGCGATCTGTCACTTTATGGGTGATCCAAAGGAGACCAGACATATCTGGCTGCAGAACGAACAGGCGGTCATTTCTCCTCCATGGTCCATCCATTCCGCAGCAGGGACAAGCAACTATATCTTTATCTGGGGAATGGCCGGGGAGAATCTGGATTACGCAGACATGGATATGTTTCAACCCGATGAATTGCGCTAATACTTAAGGCATGTCGCAGCTACTATTTGATCTGAAAGGAAAAACAGCCCTGATCACAGGGGGGACCCATGGACTGGGCATGGCCATTGCCACAGGACTGGCAGAGGCGGGGGCCTCTATTATTATCAACGGCCACAGTCCGGCTAAACTTGAGTCTGCCCGGCAAACCTATGCCAATAAGGGGATCAGCGCCCACACCTATCTGCTTGATATACGCGATGAAGCTGAAGCAGAGAGGATCATTCCCATCATGGAAAAGGAGGCGGGCCCCATTGATATTCTGGTTAATAACGCGGCCATTATCAAAAGAATTCCGATCCTGGAGATGAAAGCAGCGGATTTCCGGGAAATCCTGGATGTAAACCTGACCGGCCAGTTTATCATGGCAAAAGCAGTGGCCAGGGGGATGGTCAGGCGCAGGAGCGGGAAAATCATCAATATTTGCTCCATGATGAGTGAACTGGGAAGGGATACTGTTTCCGCCTATGCTGCTGCCAAAGGCGGATTGAAAATGCTCACCCGGAACATGGCCACCGAATGGGCCAGATACAACATCCAGATCAACGGCCTGGGCCCGGGCTACTTTGCCACCGAGCAGACCGCTCCTCTGCGTGCTAAAGGACATCCTTTAAATGAATTTATTATTGCCCGGACACCGGCCGGCAGATGGGGAAATCCGGAAGACCTGGCCGGAACAGCCGTATTTCTGGCCTCCCGAGCATCCGATTTTGTAAACGGTCAGATTATTTATGTAGATGGAGGAATCCTGGCCACCATTGGAAAACCTTCCAACGAAGAATAAGATGAGCAAAACAAGCATCCTGTGCCTTTTCCTGTCTAAGCTATTAAAAAGTATTTAAAGGCTGAGGCTGAAAGATGGACCCGGGCGGTGGTCCCTGCGAATTGAGTTATTTGTTTTATGGCAAGAATTATATCTTTACCCGATAAACTCTACTTTAAAATCTGCAAGCCGTTATTCTAAAAGCCATACCATGAAGAGACTTGATGTTGTACTGAGCATGAGGGAGACTGGAGCGATCCCCCTTTTCTACCATCCCGATATTGAAGTCATGAAAGAGGTAATCTCCGCATGCTACCGTGGAGGTATGAACATCTTCGAGTTCACCAACCGGGGCGATATGGCACATGAGCTTTTTGCAGAACTGGTCGTCTGGGGCCGCAAAGAGTTGCCCGGTCTGATCCTGGGTGCAGGGACGGTGGTTGACGCCGGAACCTGCTCGCTTTATATCCAGACAGGGGCCAGATTTATTGTATCCCCCCTGCTCAATGAGGAGATGGCCCGGGTATGCAACCGCCGTAAGGTCCTCTGGGTCCCCGGATGCGCCACTGCCTCTGAAATCGGGAGAGCCGAAGAGCTTGGGGCCGAGCTGGTGAAACTCTTTCCAGGTCCCACCGTAGGAGGAGCCGATTTCTTAAAAGCCTACCTGGGGCCCTGTCCCTGGTCCAGTATCATGCCCTCGGGAGGAGTATCTCCCACCCTTGAAAACCTCAGCGGATGGTTCAGGGCCGGCGCATTCTGTGTGGGGATGGGTTCCCGGTTGATTACCGGGGAGATCATCAGCCAGGCGAATTATAAGCTCCTGGAAGAGACCGCCAGAGAGGCCATGGAGATCATCCGAAATCTGAAGGGATAAGTGCATATGAAGATCCGCTCAATACTTATTCTGCCTCTTTTTCTGTGTTTAGTTGCCGGTTGCAGAACTCAGCAGCAGGGAGAGGCTCTGAAACTGGCCCACGGGCTCGATCCCTCCCACCCGGTGCACAGTGCCATGGTCTATATGGCAGAAAGGTGCCGGGAAATCTCAAACGGTGCATTAACCATTGATATATACCCCAGCGGTCAGCTTGGGTCTGAACAACAGTGCGTGGAGCTCCTGCAGATTGGCAGCCTGGCCATTACCAAAGTTTCGGCCGCAGTCATGGAAAGTTTTACCGAAGAGTTCAAGGTCCTGGGCCTGCCTTACGTGTTCAGGTCCAAGGAGCACTCCTTCCAGGTTCTGGACGGAGAGATCGGGGATGAATTACTGCTAAGTACGGAACCCTTCTGGATCAGGGGCCTCTGCTTCTACGATGCAGGAAGCCGGAGTTTTTACACCATTGACAAACAGATCAATCACCCTGATGATTTGAAGGGCTTAAAAATCAGGGTCATGAAAAGCATCACTGCCATGGAAATGGTTAAAGCCCAGGGGGGCTCCCCCACCCCGATCTCCTGGGGTGAACTTTACACAGCCCTGCAAAGCGGTGTGGTGGACGGTGCCGAGAACAATCCTCCCAGTTTCTATACCAGTCACCACTACGAAGTCTGTAAGTACTACAGCCTGAACGAACATACCATGGTACCCGATGTACTTATTATCAGTCAGAAGGTATGGGGAAAACTCTCTGCCCGGGAACAAAGCTGGCTGCAGCAGGCGGCCGACGAGTCGGTTCCGGTTCAGAGAAAACTCTGGGCCGAATCCGAAAAAATGTCCCTGGAGATCGTTAAGGAGGCTGGAGTTGTGATCAGCTATCCCGACAAGGCACCCTTTTCAGAGAGGGTCACTGAATTGCTGGAATCGTACCGGGAAAATGAAAAACTGTATGATCTGATCACCCGGATCAGGGAAGTACAATAGTGACAAAGCTGTGCCAATGAGAAAATTTCAATATAAGTTAAACAGAGTGCTGGAGCTAAGCCTGGTCATCCTGATGACCATCCTGGTGCTGGATGTGCTCTGGCAGGTATTCAGTCGTTACCTGCTCTCCTCTCCCAGCTCATTTACAGATGAACTCGCCGGCTTCCTTTTAATCTGGGTGGGGGTGCTGGGTGCAGCCTATGTTGCCGGCAGAAAGGAACACCTGGCCATCGATATCCTGGTTCAGAGATCGCCGCCAGGCAGGCAGCGCCTGCTGCTTTTCATCATTCACTCCCTGATCTTTTTGTTTGCCCTCTCGGTCATGGTCACCGGCGGAGTGGTATTGATGTATACCCGCTTTGCCCTGCAGGTAAAATCAGCAGCCCTTCAGCTTCCACTGGGCTATGTTTATGTGGTGCTTCCCATCAGCGGACTGATCATCATGTATTACGAAGTGCTGCATATCCTTCAATTAAAAAAAACCTGATCGCATGGAAGTTCTGGTGCTTGTCCTCAGCTTTGCTCTCCTCTTACTGATCGGAGTGCCCATTGCCTTCAGTATAGGCATCTCCGGGATCCTGACCATGTTGCTCTCCATCGACACCGTGCCGGCCCTGACCACTTTCGCCCAGCGGATGGCTACCGGTCTGGACAGCTTTGCCCTGCTGGCCATTCCTTTCTTTGTGCTGGCAGGAGGTATCATGAACAGCGGAGGGATTGCCATGCGGCTAATCAACTTTGCCAGGGTACTGGTGGGTAAACTTCCTGCCGGACTGGCCTTTGTAAATGTGATTGCCAATATGCTTTTTGGTGCTATTTCAGGTTCTGCCGCAGCGGCTACTTCCGCCATAGGCAGTATCATGGGACCTGAAATGAAAAAGGAAGGATATGATGAGAGTTTCAGCACCGCTGTCAATATCACCTCGGCCACCACAGGGCTTACCATCCCTCCCAGTAATATCCTGATTATATATTCCCTGGCCAGCGGCGGGGCCTCCATTACCGCACTCTTCCTGGCCGGATATATCCCAGGAATACTCACGGGACTCGGAATCATGCTGGTTGCCATGTCGATGATGGTTTTGAAAAACAGGGGACTGAAAGGGCTGACTGCCCTGCTGGGCAAGGTGCTCCTGGTCTCTGTGGCCCTGGTGGGAGCCGGGATCGGACTGAAAGCGGTGCATGGAGTTTCTGTTATGGCTTTCAGGGGACTTATTTACGCCCTGTTCACCCTGTTCCTGGCATATTCGGTCTACAAGTCGGCCACCAACTGGTCATTTTTCAAATTCGCCATCAGGAAATTTATCGATGCCCTGCCATCCTTGCTAATGCTGGTCATTGTCATTGGAGGAATCGTAGCTGGCTTTTTCACTGCTACCGAAGCATCGGCCGTGGCCGTACTCTATGCACTGATCCTTGCCCTGATCTATAAAGAGATCAGCCTGAAGAATCTTCCGGCTATCATTCTGAAATCGGTGCGCACCACCTGTATTGTGCTGCTGCTGGTGGCCACCAGCATCGGGATGTCATGGATCATGTCTTATGAAAACATCCCGCAAAATGTAAGCAACGGTCTGTTGAATCTCAGCGACAATCCCCTGATTATCCTGCTGGTTATCAATTTTATCCTTCTCGTTGTGGGAATTTTTATGGATATGACTCCGGCTGTTCTGATTTTCACTCCCATTTTTTTGCCAGTTGTTTCCGCCCAGCTGGGCATGGATCCCGTCCATTTTGGTATTATCATTGTACTGAACCTCTGCGTGGGGATCTGCACCCCGCCTGTGGGATCTGTCCTGTTCATCGGTTGCAGTGTGGCAAATCTGAAAATTGAGCAGGTGATCAAACCCCTGCTGCCCATGTTTATCATCATGATAGTGGTCCTGATGCTGGTAACTTACATTCCCTCACTGAGCCTTTGGCTCCCCAATCTGCTTATGAAATAATTGAACCAACTCGCTATGTACTTACTTGGATATGACGTCGGAAGCTCTTCGGTGAAAGCCAGCCTGATCAATGCAGAATCCGGGCGGCAGGTAGCTTCAGCCTTTTACCCCAAAAAGGAAATGAAAATTGATGCACCCATGGCCGGCTGGGCCGAACAGGATCCGGAACAATGGTGGACCAATCTGAAGCTTGCCACCAATGACGTGATGCAGTCTGCAGAGATTGATCCCTCCTCCATCAAATCCATTGGCATTGCCTACCAGATGCACGGACTGGTACTGGTAGACAAGGATCACCAGCTGCTTCGTTCCTCCATCATCTGGTGCGACTCCCGGGCTGTTTCCCATGGCGACCATGCCATGGAGAAAATCGGTCAGGAGCTCTGTCTTTCTCACCTGCTGAACTCCCCTGGAAATTTCACGGCTTCCAAACTGAGCTGGGTCATCATGAATGAGCCTGATATCTACGAAAAAGCATACAAATTCATGCTGCCGGGTGACTATATAGCCATGAAGCTGACCGGGGAGATCAATACGACGATATCAGGTCTGTCAGAAGGAATCATGTGGGATTTCCAGAAAAACTCCCTGGCAGATTTTCTGCTGGAATACTACGGAATCCATAAGCACCTGGTCCCCGATATTGTACCCACCTTTTCAGAGCAGGGACGTCTCACCAGACCAGCTGCCGAAGAACTTGGACTGGTGCCCGGAATCCGGATTGCCTACCGTGCCGGCGACCAGCCCAACAACGCATTTTCCCTGAATGTGCTGAATCCCGGCGAAATAGCTGCCGCCGCTGGCACCTCCGGAGTGGTTTACGGGGTAAGTGATGAAGTAAAGTATGATCCGCGAAGCAGGGTTAATACCTTTGCTCACGTAAATCACAGTCCGGAACTAAACAGGCTGGGGGTGCTGCTATGCATCAACGGCACCGGAATACAATATTCCTGGCTGAAGCAACACCTGGCCCGGAGGGAAATGAATTATCCGGCCCTGAACGACCTGGCGCTTGACGCGCCCATCGGCTCAGAAGGACTCCTGATGCTTCCCTTCGGGAACGGCGCCGAACGAATGCTGGGAAACAAAGATGTGGGGGCCACCATAAAAAATATTAATTTTAATATTCATAACAGTTCCCATCTGGTAAGAGCAGCCCAGGAAGGTGTGGCCTTCTCCATGCATTATGGAATGGCGATCCTGAAGGAGACAGGCATTCATCCCTCGGTGATCAGGGCCGGGATGGCCAATATGTTCCTGAGCCAGGTTTTCAGAGAGACCCTGGCTGAAATATCCGGGGCTACCATCGAATTGTATGATACCGACGGCTCCATTGGAGCAGCCAACGGGGCCGGAATCGGATCCGGCACATACGCATCATTCGAAGAGGCCTTTGAGAACCTGAATATGAGAATGGTCATTGAACCTTCACACCGGCATTCCGAAGAGTACGCGGACGCTTATAACAAATGGAGCGAGGTCCTGGAAAAAAATATTCATATATAGTGTCTGATATTCAAATAATCGATTAAATAAAAATGCAATGGACTACTTATTAGGAGACAAAGAGTATTTCCCGGGCATCGGGAAGATCCAATTCGAAGGCAGGGAATCGGATAATCCCCTGGCTTTCAAATTCTATGACGAAAACCGGGTAGTGGCTGGAAAACCCTTGAAAGAGCATCTGCGCTTTGCCATAGCCTACTGGCACACCTTCTGCGGAACCGGCGAGGATCCCTTCGGACCAGGTACCCAGATCTTTCCCTGGGCTGCAGAAAAAGATGGCATCCGGGGGGCCAAAAATAAGATGGATGCAGCCTTTGAGTTTTTCACCAAGATTGGAGCGCCCTATTATTGTTTTCATGATATCGACCTGGTCCCGGAAGGAGAGTCGCTGAGTGAGTATGAGTCCAATATGAAGGCCATCGTGGAATATGCGGGTCAGAAGCAGGCAGCCTCCGGTGTCAAACTCCTGTGGGGTACTGCCAATGTTTTCTCCAATCCCCGCTATATGAACGGGGCGGCCACCAATCCCGATTTCCACGTACTTCCCTGGGTGGCCACCCAGGTGAAAAATGCCCTGGATGCCACCATAGCCCTGGGTGGTGAAAACTATGTTTTCTGGGGAGGACGGGAAGGTTATATGTCCCTTCTGAATACAGATATGAAGCGCGAACAGGAGCACCTGGCCAGATTCCTGCATATGGCCAGGGACTATGCGCGAAAAAATGGATTTATCGGTCCCTTCCTGATCGAACCCAAACCCATGGAACCCACCAAGCACCAGTATGATTTTGATACCGCTACCGTAATCGGATTCCTGCAGAAACACGGTCTGGATGGTGACTTCAAAATGAATATCGAAGTGAACCATGCCACCCTGGCGGGCCACACCTTCCAGCACGAGTTGCAGGTGGCCGTGGATAACGGGCTCTTTTGCTCCATAGATGCCAACCGGGGCGACTACCAGAATGGCTGGGATACAGACCAGTTCCCCATCAATCTGTACGAATTGATTGAAGCCATGCTGCCCATCGTGGAGGCAGGCGGATTTAGCTCGGGCGGGATTAATTTTGATGCAAAGACGCGACGCAACAGCACCGATCTGGAGGATATCTTTATCGCCCATATTGCCGGCATGGACGTTTTTGCCAGGGCCTTTGAGATCACCCTGGAATTGCTGGAGAAATCAGCCTTCAGAAAGATGAGGGCAGATCGTTATGCCTCCTTTGACAGTGGTGACGGAGCCAGGTTCGAGCAGGGAAAACTGAAGCTGGAGGAGCTCAGCGCCCTGGCAAAGCTCCATGGCGAGCCCAGACAGATCTCCGGAAAACAGGAACTTTATGAATCCCTCATCAACCAGTATATGAAGTAAATCATATTCTTAACTAAAAGGTATGAAACAACTAAGCTTATTCATAAATACCAGCCTTCTGGCACTATCGACCATGGCTCTGATCAGCTGCACAGGAAGTACAGAACCTGCCCAATCCCTGAATTTTTATGTGGGTTCTTCCAAGGGGAGCCTTTCTCATTCCATTTACCTGTGCAGACTTGATCCTGCTGCTCAGGAGTTTACAGTGGCGGACTCCTTTGCGGGTGCCCGGGGAGGGTCCTACCTGGCTCTCTCTCCCGGAAACCATTACCTCTTTTCCATTAACCAGGCATCGGTGAACGGACAGGGGAACGAGTCCAGTGTGAGCTCCTTTGCCATTGATCCCGCCGATCTCAGTCTGAAACTCATCAACAGCAGGAGCAGCAAAGGTTCAGGCATATGCCATATCCATTGCAGCCGGACGGGAGACTATATTTTCGCAGCCAACTATGGCAGCGGTCATGTCTCGGCGCTACCGGTAAGGGAGAACGGGGAAATCGGGACAGCCAGCTCGGTGGTTAGCGGTGAGGGAAGTGGCCCGGTGAAAAGCAGGCAGGAGGGTCCGCATGCACACCAGGCAGTCCTGGATCCCGGGCAGAATTTCCTGCTGGTTCCCGACCTGGGAACGGACAAGGTGTTTCTCTATTCCTTTGATGAGAAGAGTGGGATCCTGAGCCCGAACCCGGCACAAGCCTTCTTTGAACTGGCCCCGGGAGCTGGTCCCCGCCACCTGGCCTTTCATCCGGACGGACATTCCCTCTATATCGTGAACGAGCTGAACTCCACCCTCACCGCCTGTAGTTATGAGGGCAGCAAGGGGCGCATCAAGGAACTGAATACCGTCCTTACGGTGGACAGTACCCACCAGGGAATGAGATATCCGGCAGCCGTCAGGGTACACCCCAATGGAAAATACCTGTACGCTTCCACCCGAGGAGAAAACTCCTGCATAAGTACCTTTAAAATCAGGGAGGACGGCACTGTCTCAAGAATCCAGGTGGTGGAGCAGGTACCCGCCTGGCCCAGGGATTTCAACCTGGATCCTTCCGGAAAGATAATGCTGGTGGCCGGGGAGCGTTCGGATGAGATCATGCTCTATCTGGTTGATCCCCTGAGCGGCATCCTGACAAAGACCGGTGCGGTGGTAAAATTGCCTGCTCCTGCCTCCATCCTCTTTGTTCCCTGATCCATGAGATAAGGATCGGAAAAAGTTCGGCCTGTCAATCTTACGGAATATCAATAATTGCTAGCGCTGCACTCTGGCATTCCCCTGCCAGATGCTCCATATTTGTTCCTCATCGGCCGGTTGGGCATAATCGCTTTCCAGGGTGGCCACCAGCGCCCCGGCAGCCCAGCCAAACTGGATCCACTTAACAGGTTCCCACCCCTTCAGGATGGCATAGAGCATTCCGCTGACAAAACCGTCTCCACCGCCTATGCGGTCATACACATAGATTTCCCGAGGTTCGACCACGTGCCAGTTGCCCATTTCAGAGATAATTCCGCCCCACATATGCCTATTGGCGCTGATCACCTGGCGAAGGGTGGTTGCGTATACGGAAACATCCGGGAAAGACTCCTGAACGCGATGAATCATTCCCTTAAAGCCCTCAATCTTTGCTCCCAGCTCCTTTCCTCCAGCTTCAGGGCCCTTAATACCCAGGCAGAGTTGAAAGTCCTCCTCGTTCCCGATAAGAATATCTGAAATAGAAGCGATCCGGGTAAAAACCTCATGCAGCTGCTTTTCCCTGCCCTCCCAGAAAGAAGCCCGGTGGTTCAGGTCGAAAGAGATACGGGTGCCGTGCTTTTTTGCAGCCCTGGCAATCTCCAGGCAGAACTGACTGGTTTCCGGCGACAGTGCCGCAATAAGTCCCGAAAGATGTACAATCTTTGCACCCTCATCTCCAAATATACGGTCCAGGTCAAAGTCCTTCACATCCAGCCTTCGCCCTACCTCTCCGGCCCGGTCGTTGTATACCCGGGGGCCGCGTGATCCGGAACCTGAATCCGCGATATTGATCTGGTGCCGGTAGCCCCATGGGTTTCCCTGTTCGACCTCCGGACCTTCAAATTCCATGTGCCGGCTGGCCAGGTTGTCCTTGATCTTTCTGGCAACAGGGCTCCCTTTAACAAAATTGGTCAGGATTTTCACCGGCAGGCCCAGGTAAGAGGCGGTGCTTCCTACATTGGATTCTGCACTTGTTACCTGCAATTTAAAGAGCTCACTGCTGTGTACAGGCTGACCGTTTACCGGGGTGATCCGGATTCCCATGCTGGTGGGGATGATCATGGCATATTTAGCATCTTTTCTCAGTTCCATAACTTCAGTTTTTCAATTGGAAATATAGTTCTTTTTACAAACCGAAGAAACCCGGTTCCAGCTTCAGGGTATCGGCCATCTGGTCCTGGGTCTCCTGTAATTTAACGAACATGCTCCGGACCCGGTCCTGCTGTCCGGTGGCTCCGGCCAGGTCGAAGCGTTCCGCGGGATCATTGAGCAGATCAAATAGCCTGATCACTCCGGCCCCCGGGTAGACGATCAGTTTATAGTCATCGATCCGGATCATCCGTTGCAGGTCCATATAGGCTCCGTATATTTCAGGGTAAGCGGTGGTCGTGTTCTTCGCCTCAATCACAGGCCTCAGGCTCTTGAAATCCACCCACTCGGGAACGGTACCTCCTGCATACTCAATCACCGTGGGCATGATATCCTGCAGGTATACCACCCTCTTCTCCCGATTCCCTGCAGGTATTCCCGGACCCGCTACCATCAGGGGCGAACGCATGCTGTGATCGTACATATTCTGCTTTCCCATCAGTCCATGCTGTCCCACCGACAGTCCATGATCGGCCGTGAAAAAAATATAGGTGTTATCTGCCTGCCCGCTCTCCTCGAGATGGTCAAGGATCCGACCGATCTGGGCATCCAGATGAGAGATCAGGGCATAGTATTCCTGACGGTGAACCTTTACGGCATATCCGGTTCTTGGAAAGGGGGCCAGCTTTTCATCGCGGAGGGTGGCAGCGCATCCTATTTCATCTTTAAAAGGATACTCCGGTAAAAAATTACCGGGAACAGAGATACTGTCCAGCGGATAGAGATCCACATACTCTTTGGGCGACTGGCGCGGATCGTGCGGCGCATTAAAGGCCACATACATAAAGAAAGGATTTTCTGAGAGCTTTGCCTGGTCAAGAAAACCCATGGTTTCATTGGCCACCACCTCACTCCAGTGAATACCTCCCTCCCAGAATCCTCCGAAAGCAGTGTCCCAGGGGGTCCACTCCCAATCATCCTGATCCAGGGGCCGGTCGTACATCTCCGGTACGGCCCCGGGCATTCCTCCCCTGACCGTTCCCACCCGTCTGAAAACCTCGGGCGGAGGGATGTTCACGTGCCACTTTCCTGTCATATAAGTGTCGTAACCCAGTCGCTCCATCTCCTTGCTCCATAATTGTCCGGTGGCAGCCAGGCTGTCCAGTTTGTTCTCCAGGGTACGGGCTCTCCAGAGGAACCTGCCGGTATTGAACATGGTACGGGAAGCCACACAGACTGCCCCATGCCATCCTCCCATATTATAGGCGGTGGTAAAGACGGTTCCCTGTCTGGCCAGTTCATCCAGAGTGGGGGTCTGCAACTCCGGGTTTCCCAGTTCCCGGATGGTATTGTAGCTTTGATCATCGGCTAGGATAAAGAGGATATTTGGCGCTTCCCTCCTGCCGCAGGAGAGAAGCAGGGCTGTTACTGTAAATCCAAGGATAAACCTAAACATGACTTATACTTTTTAACGGGTTTTCTATCTTTAACATAAAAGCCATCACCTGCACGAAACTCAGGCTTTGGGTCGTCCGATGCAGTTTTCTGACCTGGTGAAGCATTCTCTTACTGCTAAGTTTCATTTCTGATCAGAAACAGGTTCTAGTGAGCAAAGGTCCTGGTCCTGTATCCGTAAATGGCCACTACCACAAAACAGACCAGAGGGATGATAAATGAGATATTCTCAGCCGGCATGGACATAAGGGTTCCCTGCTTGATTACAGCCCCCTGAAGAGGTGGCATCACCGACCCGCCCAGAATCGCCATGATCAGTCCCGCTGCCCCGAACTTGGCATCCTCTCCCAGTCCCCTCAGGGCAATCCCGTATATGGTCGGGAACATCAAAGACATAAAGGCGGAAGTAGCCACCAGGCAGTACATTCCCATAATCCCCGTTGACAATATGACGCCTGAAACGCTCGCAAAGCCCCCAAGTGCAAAGAACATCAGCAGGCGTCCGGGTCTGACATAACGCATCAGAAAGGTACTGATAAACCTGCTCACAATGAAGATAGCCATGGCCACAATGTTATACTGTTGGCTCAGTACTTCAGCCTCCTGTTCGCCCATGCCCTGGCTCATAAAATAGCGGGTGCCATAGTGCACAATAAAGGTCCAGCACATGATCTGGGCACCCACGTAGAAAAACTGCGCCACCACCCCTTCCCGGTATCGGGGAAGTGAGAATATCCTCCTTATCGTGGGCAGAAAATTAATGTTACGGTTTGAATCGGCGTTTCTTGGCATACGCACCGATGCAATGAGGATAAACATCATGATGATCACAATCCCGATGATAATATAGGGGGAACTCAGGGTATCCAGGTCACTCATCTTCATGGCCTCAAACTCCTCCGGTCCCAGCAGGCTCCTTTGGACCGTATCTGCAGGATCGAGGCGTGCCTGGATAAAGGTCTTGGCCACAAACATGCCGGTTATGGAGCCGATGGGATTAAATGACTGTGCCAGGTTGAGCCTCTGCGTGGAGCTCTCCTCGGCACCCATGGAGAGAATGTAGGGATTGGCACTGGTCTCCAGGAAGGAAAGTCCGCAGGTAAGAATGAAATAAGCGATCAGGAATGGAGCATAGAGCCCGATTGCACTGGCCGGGATAAAGAGCAGTGCCCCGGTGGCATACAAACCCAGGCCCACCAGGATTCCAGCCTTATAAGTAAAGCGCCTGATAAAAATTGCTGCCGGGAAAGCCATGGCAAAGTACCCCCCGTAAAAAGCCACCTGCACCAGCGAGCCCTGAACCGTATTCATCAGGAAAATCTTTGAAAAAGCTTTGACCATGGGATTGGTAATATCGTTGGCAAATCCCCAGAAGGCAAAACACGAAGTAATCAGCACAAAAGGAACCAGGTACTGTTTTTCAAGCAGCTTAAATTTTCTTTTCTCCATGGGTTTCAGGTATTAATTGCTTATAATCCGGCCAAAGGTCCAGTTGATGTGCATGGATCATCATTGGGTACGATCCAGCTTGTAAATACGATCCATCTGCTTCCACTTTTCCCCTGCACTGGCATCGGAGGAGGTATTTTGAAACCTGGAAACAAAGGCTTCCCATTCTGACTGCCCTGGTTTAGCAGCCAGTAAATCCATATCCCGGTCATGATCAAATTCAGGGATGGTGTCCATAATCATAAACAAGCGGGTTCCTGCTATATAAATTTCCATATCCAGGATTCCCACTTCAATCATGCCCCGGGTGATCTCCGGCCATATATTATCAGGCATATGTACTCTTTTGTATTCCGCAATCAGTTTCGGGTCATCCTCCAGGCTGAGGGTCTTGCAGAAACGCTTGTAAGAGCTGTAGACTCTATGGGTAATACAGGTCATTTGAAGGGCCGGATTTAATAGATTCGTTTGATCCCTGAAGATAATTAAAAAATGAGGTCCCCTCCCGTGCAGAAGCTTCACGAAAGTGTTTTTTTTTAGTCCTCCCTTGCCCTTTGCAGCCATTCGGGTTCAAAATCCGTGTCATAGACCCAGCCGGTATTTACCTGCTCACCGGCCATGATCTTCTCATAAAGTCCGCGATCAGCCTGGGCATATGGGTAAGACATAAAGACCTCCCCATTCCCCAGGATACGCGGATCGCCTTGTGCAGTCAGTTTCGCGGTCATATCCGTACTTAACTCCTCCCGTTTGGAAGCATATGCAGGATCATTCACCAGGTTATTGAGGCAGCAGGGATCCGATTTAATATGATACAACTCTTCCGGGACACGAAGGCCGAAGTTGTGTTCCCAGTATTCCAGATTACCATATACGCGACGCTGGTTAAGGATATAGGATTTGGTGGCTCCGCCATCACAATTCAGATAGCCGGTTTCGGGATTACCCGCCGGCCAGCGATCCGGATGGTAGTTATGGAGATAGAGCCATTCCCCTTTCACTATTCCACGGACCGGATAACCCAGGTCAAAAGGCCGGCCCAGATCATGTCTTTCCTTTCCTACCAGCACAAAATCACGCTCCTTTACGACCTGACCGCTCTTCTTCGAATAAAAGATCTCGGTCAGGCTCCTGCCCTCCATCTCCTGCATTCCAGATTGCTTCAGGTCCACCCCGGCCACCTCCAGAAAGGTGGGTGCAAAATCGATGAAGCTCACAAAATCATCCACCACCCGGCCCGGATTTTCTATTCCCCCGGGCCACATAATGGCCAGTGGCAGATGGTTGGAGTACTCATAGACCTGTCCCTTCACCCTGGGGAAAGGCATTCCATTATCGGCTGTAACCACCACCAGAGTATTTTCCAGCTCTCCTTTTTCCTCCAAAAGCTGCAGCATCTGCATCAGGTGTGAATCAAAATGTTCAATCTCAAAAGCATAATCCAACAGGTCCTGGCGAACTGTATCCACATCGGGCCAGAAGTCCGGCACCCGGTCTATCTCCTCAGTCGATTTCCCCCCTTTTTCCATTCCCGAAGCAAACTCATAGAAACGATGGGGTTCAAAACCACCGTACCAGAAGCAGAAAGGCTCTCCTTCAGTTTTCTCCTCCAGAAACTTGCTGAAATTAACGGCATAGTCGCTTGCGGCCATAAAGGGTGTGGGTGGAATTAAAGTATGCTCGCTGTACAGGGGCCCGGTCAGTTCCCGGAATTTTCCCTCCTGGTCGATGGCCACCCCGGGTGCCCATCCCTTGCCGGTGTAGCCTACCTGATACCCATGCTTCTCCAGCACCTCCACATAGCTGCTGAACGTAGGGGGGAAATAGGGTACATGATTGGCTGCAGCCCTGAGCTGCCAGCTGTTCAATCCAGTTAGAATGCAGGAACGAGAAGGAGCGCATTTGGCATTGGGCGTATAGGCCCGGGAGAAGAGGATCCCTTCCCTGGCGATCTTATCCAGGGCCGGGGTCTTCACCCAGTCGCAGCCATAGGCCCCGAAGTGTTCCCAGGAGGCATCATCGGCGATGGCAAAGAGAATATTCGGCGGAATGATCTCAGGTATTTCTTCCTCCGCCCGGGCACAGGAGAACAGGATCCCCTGCAGGAAAGCAATCCATACCATGGCAATTTTACCGGAAACTCTGATCCTTTTCATAAGACTATACTTAGGTATTTTAAAAGTATAAAAATGATTAGAGAAAAAATCATTAAACTCGTAATATGAAAAAAGTGATCACTTTTGGAGAGGTGATGCTGCGACTGGCAGCTCCCGGTAAGGAACGTTTTCTGCAGTCGCCCGTTCTGAGCGCCACCTTTGGAGGCGGGGAGGCCAATGTGGCTGTCTCCCTGGCCAACTATAACATCCCGGTCAGTTTCGTAACCAGGCTTCCGGAAAACGATCTGGGCATCGCCTGTGTAAAAGAGCTCCGGGGCCTGGGCGTGGAAACCGGGAATATTGTCTGGGGAGGCGAGCGCATGGGTATCTATTATCTGGAGACGGGTGCTGTAAATCGAGCCAGCAAAGTGATTTATGACCGCAGCCATTCGGCTCTCTCACAAATCAAACCCGGAATGATCGACTGGGAGCAGGTGTTTAAGGATGCCGGCTGGTTTCACTGGACCGGAATTACCCCGGCTGTTTCTGAATCTGCTGCAGAGGTCTGCCGGGAAGCGATGGATGCCGCTACCCGGGCAGGTCTTTTCATTTCCACCGATCTGAACTACCGTAAGAACCTGTGGAAGTGGGGGAAAACGGCCAGGGAAGTTATGCCCGGACTGGTGCAGGGCTGTGACCTTATCCTGGGTAATGAAGAGGATGCTGCCATGGCCCTGGATATTCACCCCCGCGGTGTGGATGTAAGCAGCGGAGCCGTAGATGCTGATGCCTATCTCGCTGTTTCGGGACAGATCATGAAATTGGCTCCCCGTTGCAAAAAGGTGATCACCACCCTGCGCGGATCTATCAGTGCCAGTCACAACACCTGGTCGGGAGTGCTATATGATGGAAGCACCCTGTACAAAGCACCAGAATATAACATCACCCATATGGTAGACCGGGTAGGCGGGGGTGACTCCTTTATGGGGGGATTGATCTACGGTCTGCTCAGCTACGCGGATGATCTGCAAAAAGCACTGAATTTTGCGGTGGCAGCCTCCTGCCTGAAGCACACCATTTATGGCGACTATAACCGGGTTACGGTGGACGAGGTGAAAAAACTGATGAGCGGGGATGCATCGGGCCGGGTTAGCCGGTAACAGCAGCACGGGATATTTTTCCGGATCGCTTTCCACAGGCCCGCTTACTTCGCAGAGGGTGGACAGCAGGTCCCGGAAAGCGAATGAGGTCCGCTGTTCCTGCCCTACTGGTTTTCTTCAAGGATAAGCACATCCCAGGGCGCCAGAGTCAGGGCATCCCCTTTTTTCACCGCTTTCCCGCTGATCAGTTCCTGACCGGACAGGTGCGGATAAATAAAGTCCAGGGGAGCGGATGAGTAATTGTAATAGAAATGCACCGCTTTCCCATCCCCGTTTATTCCCGTTTTGGCAATCAGCGGCCAGGAGAAACGCGTATCCGGATTCTCGACCCCGGCCCTTTCAAGGGCCTCCCTGATGATCTTGGCCTGAATCTGATCCGAAAACAGGGATCCTTCATAGAGCAGGGTCCCCTTCCCGTATTCATTCAAAGTCACTGCCGGATATTCCGAAAAATAGGGATGATCGTAACAGGCCAGAACCTGTGCCGTTTCAGGGATCAGGTATTCCATCCAGTCCGTGGCGAAATTCTCTTCCACCTGAAAGGGATTATCCTTCAAAGGAAGAGCCGTGATATTGGAGAATTCCTGGTAATAGAATCCACAGGCTTCCCGCAGGGGCCCCGGGGCCAAAACGGGGCGGACCATGGAATTCTCATCACAGAATCCGCTTTTGAACTGCATGATTACATGACCGCCGTTCTTTATATAAGCGCTTATCTGACCCAGAACTTCGTCAGAGGCCACATATAAAGAGGGGATGATGACCAGCTTGTATGCATCCGGCGTCATGTCCTCCGGGAAAATAAAGTCAACACCGGTATTATTCTGGTACAATACCTTATGAAACTGGCCCACCAGCTGGTTCCGGTAAGCGTTGTTGATGGATTCACTCCAGTCGGGACCCGAACCGTTGAAAGGCATAAAATTCAGGGCATCGTTGGAATCATGACTGAACAGGATAGCCACCTCGTTTTTCTTCTTCAGATTCACCAGTTTCTTTCCGAACTTTTGCAACTCATGGGCAGTTTTACTTACCTCGGCATAGGCCCTGTTAGGCTGAAGATCATGGGAAAGAACTCCTTTCCAGAAGGTCTCCTGTCCATAATGGATGGAATGCCAGTGCCAGTATTCCACCATATTGGCTCCGGAACCGATATGGGCATAAACATTCTGCCGCAACTGTCCCGGGTAAGGTGGCTGCTGCATTTTGGAATTCCAGCCGATGGTCTGGGCATTGGTTTCGGTGACCAGGTAATTGCTTCCCTTCACCGACCTGAAATAATCTCCGGCAAATGCAATTTCATTGCCAGTCAGATCGTCCTGCTGGCCATGATAAATATTTACGGCCATCACATCCATTTTTAAAGCACTTGCAATCTGGTCGATATTCTGGACCGAAGGCATAAAGCAGTGCATGATAAACTGATCGTCGCGCTTGTACTCCGCCACGATCTCCGCTTGCCATGTGAGGAAATCGGCCACAGCCTTCCGGTTAAACCGTGCCCATTCCAGCTTATACCCCGTATTGGTGACGCCGTCCCGCGGAGGCAGCTCCTCCCAGCCATCAATGGTCATTCCCCAGTAGTTCAGTCCCCAGAGCTTGTTGAGATTCTCCGTGGTTTTGTATTTCTTTTTCAGGTGATTCACAAAGCCTACATAGAAGTTATAATCATTGACTCCCCGGGCTTCTGTTTCATTATCCACCTGGTACCCGATAATACCGGGATGAGAGGCGTAATGCTCCATCATCTTCCGGATAATCCGTTCCGAATAGAACAGGTAGGCGGGATTTGTAATATCCATATTTTGCCGGATCCCATAATAGGCTTTACCTCCATCCCGGTGTTCCCGGAGAACCTCCGGATGCCTGTGCCATAACCAGGCCGGGACAGAGTAGGTAGGTGTCCCCAGAATCACCTGGATACCAGCTTCATAAAACTTATCAATAATCCGGTCCATCCAGGAAAATTCAAACTCCCCCTCCCTGGGTTCAAACAGACTCCAGGTCGATTCCCCGACTCTGACAACGGAGATTCCTGCTTCTTTCATCATCCTTACATCCTCATCAAGCCTTTCATAGGGCATGTATTCATGATAATAGGCTGCTCCGTAGAGGATATTTTTCTGTTGAACGCCCTGTGCATTCAGGAAAAAGGGAAGAACAGCAAGCAATAAAGACAGGTAAGGTAACTTTTTCATAAGCTCTGAGTTTGCATGGATTAGTTGATATGATGAAACCAGACATTCATTTTCCCCACCTCCCGGTTTGCCCAGGCATAATAAGGAACCAGTCTGAGCCCTTCTCCCTCAAGCATGTTTACCCCACCCAGAAGCCGTGGGGCAAAGCGGGGTTCAAAACGTGCATCTGAAGGTATCCCGGCCTCCAGGACATCCGCCTCATTATCTATCTCTTCTGCACAGTATACCAGGGGGCCGCACTGAACGGCAAGGAGTCCGGTTTTTTCAATCACCTTCTCATGGGCCACTATAATCCGGTCCTCCATGGGCAGTTCCAGGCTTATTTGGTCTCCCCGCCTCCACCTGCCCTGCAGTACCACATAACCCTTCTCGGTTTTAATCTCCACGCTTTTACCATTGACTCTTAATTCAGCCCGGGACTCCTGCCTGTCTGCAAAGCGGAACAGGTCCGATGGAACAGCTGTGTTCATCGCCCAGCCGGGAATCCGGATATGAAGGTCAGCCCGCACCTCCTTCTCATTGGTAAATTCCAGCTGAATATGGCCTTCCCATGGATAGGAAGAACGTTGTGAAAGGCTTAGTTCTCCTCCGGGAGTCTCCAGGGACACATCACTGTTCATAAAGAGATTCACATAAATATCATCTCCCCTGCCTGCGTATGCGTATCCGGCTACCGAAGGAACAAAGCGGGAGAGATTTGAGGGACAGCAGGAGCAGGAAAACCAGGGGGAACGGCCATTAACTCCCTGGTTAAATGTGGACTCGCCGTCATGCCGAAGGGTATTTGGATAGAAAAACAGCCGGCCATCCAGGGAAAGCCCCGAGATGACCCCGTTATAGAGGGTGCGCTCCAGCACATCGATGTACCTGGAATCGCCATGAAGCAGAAACATCCGGTGGTTCCAGTAGACATTGGCTATAGCCGCACAGGTCTCATTATAGGGATCATTAGGGAGCTCGTAGTTTTCGCCGTAGGCTTCCCCCCGGCGGCTGGCCCCTACTCCTCCGGTAATGGAGAGCTTTTTTTCCACCACATTGTCCCACAACTTCCCGATTGCCTCCAGGTAGGCGCTGTCTCCGGTCAGTGCAGCCACATCAGCCATGGCACTGTACATGTAATTGGCCCGAACCGCATGCCCGACTGCCTCATCCTGCTCCGTTACCGGCAGATGAGCCTGCGAATAGGAGCCATCGAGAACATCTCCGCGAATATCCAGCAGGTGTTTGGCCAGTTGCAGGTAGCGCTTTTCCCCGGTAGCCCGGTACAGCCTGGCCAGTCCTATTTCGATCTCCTGGTGGCCGGGCACAAAGTCATTTCCAAGGATGATGCAAACCTCATAAACCAGGTCGGCGTTTTTCAGTGCCACATCCAGAAAGGCCCTGCTTCCGGTGGCCAGGTAATGAGCAACTGCTGCTTCATACATATGTCCCGCGTTATAAAACTCGTGACTGCTGTTTGAAGTTTCCAGCCACCTCCCCTGATCACTGTAGGTACAGCAATAAAACTCATTATACTCATTGGCTTTGAGGGTCCAGGCGGTATACAGGTAGCCATCCTCCTCCTGCGCCCCGGAAACATAGTACACCAGGCTATCCAGGTAGGCGGCCAGCTCAGGATCCTCTTCGATCATCAAAGCATAGGCAGCCCCTTCCATAATCTTATAAAGATCCGAATCATTAAACCCGTATTTTCCCCGAAATTTACCCTCCCTGAGCCCCCCGGCGAAGATGAAATTATCGATCCTCCCCGTCTCCTCACATTTCTGAAAAGCAAAGGGGATGGTGGTTTTTTGCACGGTTTCCACCCACTTCTTCCAGAATCCCTCCTGTAACTTTACCCGGGTAAAATCTACCGGGGATATGGGATAATCCCTGCTTTTTTCGGCCGGTGAAGGCTTACAGCCACTCATCAGGATCGCGCAAAACAGAAAAAGCGCTAAGATTGTCGAATGATATTTCATGGATATAGCCTTGATATGCTTTCAGGAATCGCATATAATTTACCAATAAAAACCAGCAAATCAATTCTGGAACAAATTAAATCCCCGGTTTTTCAATTTACGGAAAACCAGCATTGACAACTTTTACAGGGGTGATAGTAAGGATAATTGTGTTATAGGAGTGAATTGAAAGCAGAGATCAGACAGTAAAAACCCCCTCGATCTCAACCAGCAGGTTCTCCCGGCAGACATCCGATTCCAGGAAAAGTGAAGATTTATAGTTTAGTTCTTCATCGCAGACCTTTTGTACAGCAGGGATATCCTTCCTGTACTTAACATAAACCCGCAGATGAGAGAAGCGGATTTTTTCCACTTCAAAGTCCAGGCCCAGCTTATCCTGGTTCTCTTTGGAAAAAAGCTTTTTTATATTATCAATGGTAGTCAGGGTCTGCTTCTCCACATCCCCTGTATGCACCGTCTCCTCCCCCAGAATGGAGGCAGTTCCCGAGACATAAACATAGTTCCTGGATCCAATGGTGACCAGCTTGGCCCGCTCGAACTTTGGAGTGCATTTTTGCCTGGAATTTCCTTCCAGTACCAGTTCCGAATACTTATGTGCATCAATCTGCCCGGGATTTGCAATGGGTTTTACAGCGATGATATCCGAGTCTGAAAGTGCTATAAAACCAATAATCACTCCTCCGGTATCCTGACCGATGCCTGTGGCTGCAGGATATCCCTGTTCAAACTGAACCCGGTCGTAATACCTGGCTCTGACATCATTAAAATCCTGGTAATTCTGTGATGCGTTCTCCCCTGCCTCCACATGGGCTATGTTCTCAATATAGTTCCATTGCCGGATAATGTTCCGAATGGACAAGCCTTCCAGCTCCAGAATGGCAGTGGCTGTTTCAAAAGCACTTTCTGAAGCTTCATGTATGCTGTCTTCCGCCCTTCCCATTAATCCCCCGCCATGTATACACTTGTATCCCTGAAATTCAATGACGGTATAGTCAACTCCCCGTAAGGACTTGTAGCTGACCTTTTTGTTTTCGACAGCTTTGGTACAGATCAGTTCAAGTACCACATCCATCTCGCCTGCAGGCGATTGGGCCACAATGCTGGTAGCCGGCAAACTAGTTCCACACTGCCTCGATAACTGGTCCCGTATAATGGCTGAACGCTCTTCATACTGGTCTCTGGTTTTGGCTGAGATAAAAAAAGTCTGCTGGGTGACCAGATAATGAAGATCCTCTTCCTGATGCAGGAATTCCTGAAGCTGCTCGATGCAACTGCTTACCTGATGAGTGAAACCGGCCCCTGTTGCAGGGACTATATGATCAAAATTAAAACCGTTAAGAGTGTTAGAGCCACTCGTCATAATTATCTGTTCCACCATGCTTAGCTTGCTCCGGGATACTATTGGTCCACAAATATAGAGATTTTCGGGAAGTGCAAATCTTAAGAAATGTTAAAGAATGACTAAAGCTCCAGGATCTTGATGTTCTTAAAACTTACCTCGTCTCCATGATCCTGGAGCAGGATATGTCCGCTCCCGGTCTCTCCGAATGCGGGCCAGTCAGCGTACTTGCTGGAGGCCACCAGCGCTTTCCACATCTGGGTCCCCCGCTCATACTCCACCACCTTGATCCCATTCAGGAAGTGTGCCACTCTGGCACCTTTTACCTCGATCCGGGCCCGGTTCCAGCTCCCGACCCCGTTAAAGCGCTTGGGGGTGTTGTCCTGCCCGTAAAGCAGTGCATCGGCCTTAATCAGGTCATACAGGGAGGCAAGAGTCCGGTTTCCTGCAATACCCATTTTTGCATCGGGATGGTTCTTGTCATCCAGGATCTGGTATTCACATCCTATGGCCGAGCCGGCCCCGGTATTCAGATCGGGATCCACAAAGTATTTTATCCCGCTGTTGGCCCCCTCTGTGATCCTGAAGTCCACCTCCAGAATAAAATCCCTGTACTTCTTTAGGGTGACAATATCGCCGCCATTAGCCGATTCGCCCCCCCCGCTCTTTTGAACAGTCAGAAGACCATGCTCCAGACTCCATCCTTTTTCAGGAAAGCCATCCAGCCTGGCTCCTCTCCACCCCTGGCTGCTCTCCCCGTCCCACAGGAGTTTCCATCCTGCCTCCTGCTGACGGGGTGTAAGAAGATTGTCCAGGTAACTGACTTCCGGGGATAACTCCACACCGGTAAGCATATGCTTTCCTGGTTCCTCTGTCAGTATCCGGATATTCCTCCAGCGGATCTCCTTACCTTCCAGACTCGAATCATTTCCGATCCCATGCACCTGCAGGCCAATAATTCCTTCGCTGCGGGCATCATCCACCAGATTCGCAAAATTGACTCCGTTGATATAGGTCCGTATGGTGCTGCCTGCAGCTTCCACCCGGATCTTGTTCCATTCGCCGCGTTTGTTCGCTTCAGTCGCAGACATGCGGTACGACATGGGATAGAGCCAGCCCCTGGAAGCCTCCTCATAGATACCTCCTGCCCAGGGCCTGTTGTCGTGATCATCACACTCCACCTGGTAGCCATTGACCCTTTTCGAACCATCGGGCAGTTGGGCCACACTACGGAACTGCACCCCCGAATTGAGCCCGCGATCCATTTTCATTTCATACTCCAGGATAAAATCCCCGTATCGCTTTTTGGTAGCCAGAAAGGTATTGGGTGTTCCTGTTTTTGACACCCCGATGATCTCTCCGTTCTCCACCCGGTACTCGGCCGATCCATCGAGCTTTTCCCAGCCTTTCAGGTTCTTCCCGTTAAACAGATTTTCCCATTCCTGGGCCTGCAGGTTGAGCGCTGCAGCCATTATTGCTGCTATCAGTATTCTACGTTTCATCTTGTTGATCTTATATCCCCAAAGACCCGGAGCTACTATTCATAGGTCAACATGGGATTGGTGTAATAAATTTTTTGCCGGAACTCAAAATCATAGAGCGTTATCTCCCTCAGGCGGTAATAGGACTCCCAGTAGTTTTCAATGGAACGGATATAATCTCTCTTGGCCCCCTCCCTTTCCTGCAAGGAAATATTCAGATCGGTGATACTGATCTCCCCGTTCTGGAACTTCTTCAAAGCAATTTCATAACCCTCCTCGGCCACCATATCGGCCGCCTCGGCAGTGGCAATTTGTGATTTGATCAGGTTAAACTGTTCCACCTGCACGACCACTCCCCGCTGAAAATCCTGCTTGTCCTGGTCCACATCATAGAGCACCAGCTCACGTTGTGACTCGGCCAGCTTCACTTTGGACTCGGATCGCCCCCAATCCATAATTGGCAAACTCAGCGAAAGAGCAATATTCTGCTGCTGCTCCGGATTCTCATAAATACCCCCGAATCTGTCCGCGCTGTTCGACACCCCGTAACTCATATTCAGAGTGGCACCGACCCCGGCTTCGCGTTTGGCCCTGGTCAGTTCCTGGTCTGCCTGGATAAGCCTTCTCTGAAACTGCGGGGACTCCTTCCTGTTTTCCATCGATTTTTTTAAGGCAACATCCGGGTCCACCTCCCACAGGAACATATCCAGGGGAATAATCAACTCTATCACCTTGCTCTGATCCAGCCCGATATATTTCTTTAATTCGTAATCGGCATTTTTTAAATTGATCCGCGCATTATTCAGGGCTTTCTGAGCATTAAACACGGAGAGCTGAATCCTGGAGAAATCATTCTCAGAAATGCTACCCAGCTCCTTCTTCACTTTTGCTATCTTCAGGTTATCCTGACTGTTTGCCAGGTTGCTTTCGGCCAGGGAATAGTCGGTCTGTATCTTGAGATAGTTAAAAAAACGGGAGGTGGCATTGTAGGAGATCTCCTCGATGCTTTCAATAAACTGTTTTTGTGCCTCCTCATAAATCAGGGGTTCTATTTTACGCGACCACTTCATCCAGTTGTAGGCAAACAGGGGCTGCGTGATACCCACGCTTACCGGGACCCCTGAGAAGCCAACCGTGCTGTTATTAAAATCCTGCAGCCGGACAATTCCCGATGCGGCATAAACGTAAGCTCCAAGCTGGGGAATCGGCTGACTGATAGCCAGTTGCGCAGAGGTCTCCAACTGTGTAACCTGGTTGAAAATAACACTTCCATCGGGCTGAATAATGGGTTTTGTCTGGTTTTCAAAATCAGGCAGATTGCCCGAAAGTGTGAGTTGAGGACGAAATCGTGTCTGGTGGTTCTTCCAGCGCCAATAGTAATTTACATCGCGGTTCTGTACATACTTTACCGAAGAGGACTGGGATATGGCCATATCCACCACATTACGAAGACTGAGGGAAACGTGTTCGGCATCCTGCGCAATGGTCCGCATGGATGCACAAAACAATAGAAAAACCGTTGATCCGAGAATATAGTTTCCTTTCATTACCTGACCTCCAGTGTTTCCATGTCCTTCAGGGAGGAAAAATCAGAAAGAACCACCCGCTCACCTTCAGAAAGCCCATCGAGAACCTCCACATACTCCTCGGTCCGGAGTCCGGTCCTGATCATACGTTCAACCACATTCCCATTCTGCAACACATACACCTGCTGCTCCTCCCCCCGGCTCAGGGCCGGACCGTTATGGATCCTTAATACGCTATCGCGTTCTGCAATAACAACTTCCAGACTCACATTCAGATTTGGCCGCAATTTATAATGATTGCTTTCCCTCAGGTTCACGTCAAATTCAATCATCCGGTCCCGGATCACCGGATTGACGGTCCCCACCACTCCCGTCAGTTTTTCATTATCCAGTTCCACATAAACCCTGGTGCCTGTTTTTATTTGTTCAGAATAGTCATCATCCACTTTACCCTGAATCTTGAAATTGGTCAGGTCCGACATTTCAACCAGCAGCCTGTCTTTATCGACCTTTTCGCCAACCTTACCCCTTACCGAAAGAATGATCCCGGCGGAAGGGGCCCGGATAATCATCTTGCTCAGTTCCCCTTCTTTTACAGCCAGCTCCTTCTCCTGCATTTCGATCTGCAGTCTTAATCCCTCCTCATCGGCTTCCAACTGCTGAAGCTTGATGGAGTTCTTCTCCTGAAGCATCACCAGGTCCTGTTCGGCCAGTTCCAGTTCCTGCTTTGTCTGTTCAAATTTCGCCGGGGAGATTCCTCCAACCTCCAGAAGCTGTTCCTGATCGGCCAGCTCAGATTTCAGGGAGGCGATCCTGAGTTTCTTCACCTGCACATTATAATCCAGATCCACCCTGGTGCTCCGGGCATTCAGCCGGTTTTTCCTCAAAGAGTTTTGCTTCACCTCGAGCTGGTCCTGGATATTCTCAACCTGAGACTGTATCGGTGAAGGATCCAGGATAATGATAGGTTCACCTTCGTTCACATGGTTACCTACTTCCTTAAGGATCTCCTTAATAATGCTGGAGGCGGGACTCAGGATAATGACCTCGCTATGAGGTTCCACCACGCCTTCTCCCGGAAAAGACCGCACCACCTTGCCGACCTCCACGGTACTGATTTGAACATCTTGCTTCACAGAAGAATCCCTGTTAAAAGGAAGAAACACCAAAACGACAATAGCAGCCATCAGGATCAATGGTACACTTATATATATTCCATTTCGAACTCCTGACATGGTGGGGTATAATTAAGAGCTTGTTAAAATGAGGACGCAAGTTATAAAACATCTGCTAAAATTTACAGCTTCTTCACCAATTACTGTTTTCTCTACTGTTCTAAAAGAAGATAAGCAGACAGGCCAGCTGTAAGGGCAGGGCCAGAAGACTGTTTCGTGAAATCACATTTCAGCCTGTTTTGAAAGGGCCGACCTCAGAGGGTTCAATACCCGCTCAAGCAGCCTTTTTTTATCGGTCAGGATCTCTGCATCTCCCTGCATATTCTGACTGAAAAGAATCTCGTAATCGTAATATGAACGAAGCCCGTCGGGCAGTTCCACCTCGACCGTGTAAAAATCATCATCTGAAACCCCGGAAATATTGCTCACAAAGCCTTTGACCATGCCATATTCCAGGTGCGGGAAATTATCAAACTGAATGTTGACCTGGTTTCCCACATTTACCTTTCCTGCTCCCTCCAGGGGAAGGCTGATCTTGCCGATCATCGAGCCTGATTCGGCCGGTATGATGGTTAGTACCTTCTCACCCTGCCTGACATTCTGATTTTCACTCCAGAAGCGGGTAAATGTAACCGTTCCGTCCACCGGGGCCACCAGGAGATAAGTCTGCTCCCAGGAGGTGATAGCAGCCTTCAGATTGCTGTATGCCTCCCCCAGTGCCGAGATCATTCCGGAACGCTCCTCCTGCTGCTTCAGCTCCAGGTCCACAATCTGGTTCTCGGTCCTGGAAATACTGATATTATTTTCGGCCATCAGGCTGATAATCTCCTGACGCTTATTTCGTTCATTAAGCATCTCCGAGCGCGACTCTTCGAGTTCCGAGGCAGAGATGACCCCCTCCTCGAACAAAGAAGCGTCCCTGTTGAACTGTCGCAGGGCCAGTTCATAGGCCTGCTCCTGGATCGCGATTCTCTCCGACAGGCTCCGGGTGTATTCCCGCTGCTTCTCAAGCTCGGTACGGGCGGTCTCCACCTTTCTCTGATGATAATCAATCCTTCTGAACTCCATATAATCGCGGTAAACCTTCAGAAACATGGAATAATGCGTCTGAATGGTACCCAGCTTCACATTTTTCATCTCGGTCAGATCTTCGGTGATCGCTTCGATGGCTATGGTATCAAGAAATAACAGGCTGTTCTTCAGCTGAACCACATCGTCATAAACGGCGGGATTTTCAATCATAGCCAACACCGTTCCATTTTTAACCAACTGGTTGTTAACGACATACAATCCAACTATCTTTCCGCTGCTTCTGGCCTTCAGGTCGGCCGGGGGATTCACGGAAGTAACCACAATCCTGGCCTTTTTAATATCGGGATACCTGAAAATCCAGCTTCCCAGGAGCAGAAGCACCAGGAGAAAAACGAAGAGGATCATCCCGTTCCTGGTAATCCATCCGGGAACCCTTCCCAGCATATCTTCCACCTCATTGGAATGAAGTTCGACTTGACGGACTGATCCCTTTTTAGCCATGATTACGTAAATTGATCGGGGCTAATATAGCAAAAATGGAGATTATATTCCTGAAAGAATCAATTGATTATATTTGCGCAAACCTTAAGATAATGAACGTGAGAAACGGAACAGGGCTCCTCCTGTTGTGCTGTATTTACCTCTTTACTCCGCTTTCCTGTGATACCCCGTCCTACTGCTTTACAGAGGTATCCTCCGAAGCCGGTGTTGATTTTATGTACAACTTCGGCGACTATAGCTATGAAAACATCCTGGAGAGCAGTGGTTCGGGAGTGACCGTTTTTGACTATGACGGAGACGGCTGGATGGACCTGTATATGATGAACGGAACCTGGCTGGAAGGAATCTCGGATGAGGAGGGTAGAATCTTTGAAAACACCCCTAACCGGCTCTACCACAACCAGGGGGACGGTACCTTTAAAGAGGTTTCGGAAAAAGCAGGTCTGGATAACCGTCAATGGAGCATGGCGGCAGGACCGGTCGATATAGACCAGGACGGGGACCAGGACCTCTACCTGCTTAACTACGGTCCCAATGTATTCTACCGGAACAACGGGGACGGCACCTTCTCCGATATCACTGATAAACTTCGACTGGCCGGACCCGACAGCCTGAACGGTTTTCCTAAATGGAGCGTGGGCGTTTCATTCTGGGACTATAACCTGGATGGCAGGCTGGATGCTTTTGTAGGCAATTTCCTGGCCTTTGATCCCGGATATGTCTCCCCGGTCACACCGGAATTGATGCCACATCCTTCGGAATATAAGGGACAGGCCTCCCTGATGTACCGGCAGCAGGAAGACGGCAGCTTTCTGGAAGTTACCGAAGAGCTGGGACTTCTTTATCCCGAATCGATGTGCATGGGCCTGACCGTTTATGATTATGACCGGGATGGTGATCTGGATATGTTCCAGGGCAACGACCACCAGGCAAACTTTATGTTTCGCAACGACGGGGGCTCTTTCAGTGAAGTGGGAGTGGAGATTGGTGTGGCCGTAAACAGTCACGGACAAACAACGGGTTCCATGCACGGGGCCATCGGGGATGTGGACGGTGACGGACTCATCGATCTGCTGGTGCCCGACCTGCGCTACGGTGCCTTGTACCGCAATCTGGGGAACGGAACCTTCGGGGACATTACCGGGCAGAGTGGTATCGCAGGCGCCTTTGCAGGGAAGGGACAATGGGCTTCGGCTCTCTTTGACTATGATAACGACGGCGATCTGGATCTCTTTTCTGCCAATGGCAACGGCGAAGAGCTGATCCTGCAGTATCCCCTTCTGATGGAGAATGACGGGGAGGGACGTTTTACCGATGTGGGTATGAAACTCAGCCCCTACTTCAAAGAGAAACGCTCCGGACGGGCTGCGGCCATCTGGGATTATGATAATGATGGTGATCTGGATATTATTGTGTCGCATGTGGACCTGAAAGCCAATGCGGTTTTGCTCCGAAACGACTGCAATAACGCAAACCACTGGATCGGGCTTACCCTGGAGGGGGAACATGGGGCCGCGGCGGCCATAGGTGCCACCTTGGTGGTCCACCGGGAAGAGAAGAAGTCCGTCCATATTAACCAGTGGACCACCACCTACCTCTCCAGCAGCGATCCCAGGCTCCATATCGGCCTGGGCAAGAATCCAAAGATTGACAGCCTGGAAATCAACTGGTCCGATGGAACCCGGGAGATCTTCCCGGGACCCGCACCGGACAGTTATTACACCCTCCGGCAGGGATACGGGATTGTTGAATGATTTTACACAGTGTTAAAATAGGTTAAAAGGCCCCATGTTTTTCAATATCCGGGCCCTATTTAGAATACTTCTTTACTATATTTAAGCCCGAAACCTAAACTATATCTATGAAACTTGCACCATGGACCCTCGTGTCAGCTTTCATCCTATTTATGGCAGGATGCCAGTCGCCCGGCAAAAAGATCAGGGAGTCTGAACAAATCAGGGCCACTGTTCCCGAGGACAACGGGGATTTTATCCAGAAGATCTCTCCCGACAACGGAATCAATTTCAAGCACAGCATTGGCGACCATCATATGGACAACCTGGTGGAAACCGTCGGTGGGGGTGCCGTGTTCCTCGATTACGATAAAGACGGTTTCCTGGATCTCTACATGAGCAATGGCTCTTATACCGAGGGGCTTAGCGAAGGAGAACATGATGGAAAAGTACATACCAACCAACTGTTCAGAAATAAGGGAGACGGTACTTTCGAGGATGTAACCAAAAAAGCCGGTGTGGGAGATACGGGTTATGGCATGGGCATGACCGTGGGGGATATCAACAACGACGGTTATCCCGAAATCTATATCACCAACTTCGGTCCCAATGTGCTCTACCTGAACAATGGGAACGGAACCTTCACGGATATCAGTGAAAAAGCGGGTGTGGCTGGTAACGAGTGCAGTGTGGGTGCTGTTTGGCTGGACTATGATAACGACGGACTGCTGGACCTCTATGTGGGCAACTACATTAAATACGACCCGGATTACGGTTACTTTTACGAACCGGACGGATTTCCAGGTCCCATGGCCTATGACGGCCAGATCGATGCGCTGTATCATAATCTGGGCGGCAATACATTTGAAAATGTAACCGAAGACATGGGGATCGCCAATCCGGATGGCCGGGCCATGGGGGTGGGTGCAGCCGATTTCGACGGAGATGGCTGGGTCGATATCTTCGTCGCAAATGACCATATGGTCAATAATATCTACCATAACCTGGAAGGCAAAGGCTTTGTGGATCAAGGAACCCAGACAGGGATGGCCTTTAACCAGGCCGGGGAGGCCACCATCTCCATGTCCGTGGACTTTGCCGACTATAATGGCGACGGCCTGATCGATGTCTTTATGTCGGACGATACCTATTGCTCTCTTTACCAGAATCAGGGCGGAGGTGTTTTCAGGGATATGGCCTACCCTTCGGGCATCTCCATGGCCGCAGCCCAGCATGTGGGCTGGTCTTCTTCCTTTATTGATTATGACAACGATGGAAGGGTGGATCTGTTTAAGGCCAATGGTGAGCTGAAGCACCTCTACGGGCAGGAGGATCAGATATTCAAAAATATGGACGGGGAAAAGTTTGTGGATATCTCCGTGGAACTGGGAGCCTACTTCCAGGAAGAGAACGTGGGGCGGGGCGCCTGCTTTGGCGATTACGACAACGATGGGGATCTGGATGGCTACGTGGTCAACCTGGACAATTATGGCTCATTCCTGCGCAACAACCGTGGTAATGAGAACAACTGGATCACCTTTGAGCTGATTGGCACCCTGAGCAATCGGGATGCCATTGGTGCCCTGGTGAAAATTTCAGCAGGCGACAGGGAACAGGTAGGGGTCAGAAGAAGTACCACCGGTTACCTTTCTCAGAACGATCACCGGTTGCATTTTGGACTGGGCGATGCCGAAACTGTTGATTTTGTAGAGGTCAAATGGCCCTCCGGTAAAGTACAACGGATTGAAAATCCGGAAATCAACCAGATCCTTAGCATCACAGAAGAATGAACAAACGAATGAACAGAAGCGGCAAATGGCTGAGAATTTTCAGGCTGGCTGTTTACGCCGGTCTGGCCGGTTTGGCCGGTTTCTCCTGCAGTGGCAATAAGTTTGAGGAAAAAGTTATCGCGGTGGAACTGGATGGCCTGCCCGGAACCCTGGAAGGGGCACAGCTGGTGCTTCTGGATCCCGCAGACAAGGAGAAGGACTCCAGGGCCCTGCTGAGTGATTTTGAAAGCAGCGCCTCGCCCTCCCTCTCCCACGAGGGACGCTACCTTTATTTCCAGGGACGGAAGAAAGAAGGCGATCCCTGGCAGATCTGGGTTTTGGACCTTAAAAAAGGAAAGGTAAGCCGCGTAAGCAATCTGCCTGAGAACTGCACTCATCCGGCCTCTCTGCCCGACGGCAGCGTGGTTTTCAGCCGGGAAGGCGAAGTCCGGGGTAAAAAGGTCCGGAACCTCTGGAAGTGTATGATGGATGGTTGCTGCCTGACACAACTCACCCACCATCCGGCAGAAAACATCTATTCCAGTGTACTCCGGGAAGGCCGCATCCTGTACTCCAGCCGGCAGGTATACCCGGAAAACCGGGAAGCACAGCTCTTGATCATGCGCCCCGACGGAACCAAGTCAGAACTTTACAGCCCCGGCTGCTGCGGCTTGCTTCCCGTGAGCGGGGGACTGGAATCAGCGGATGGCTATATTTATTTTATCAGTTCGGACGAACAGGTGAGCAGGGTGCTGCACCGCCGTCCGCTGCACAGCTTTGAGAACCTGTCCGGAGAGCTGGGTGGAAGTTTTGCCTCGGTCACCCCGATGGCTGACAGCTCCTGCCTGGTCAGCTATCTGCCGGTTGACGGCGACCGTTACGGCCTGTACCAGTTCGATCCCCGCCGTCCGGGAAAACCCGAAGCCCTTTTCCTTGGAGATAAACATCTGGTGGATCCGCTGGTAGTTTCCAGGGTGGAACCCCGTCCGAAGATCCTGCCCAGCCCGGTGGATCCTGCAAATCCCACCGCCATTTTGATGACCCAGAATATCAACCACAGCATGCTGCCGGTAAATGAAGGGATCACCGGAGACAGTCTGGCCGACCGCATCCGTATTTCAACCCTGGAGGGTGAGCTGGCCGTGGTGGAGGCCAGGGACGATGGATCGGTCTACCTGAAACTGGATGCGGATACTCCCTTTTACATGGAAACCCTGAACAACCAGGGAGAGATCGTGCGGGGACCCTCCGACTGGATATATCTGCGACCCAATGAGCGCAGGGCCTGTACAGGCTGCCATGTGGACCCGGAACTGGCCCCCCGGAACTACCAGCCTCACGCGATCAAAGAAGACCCGGTGATACTGGCAAGCCAACAAAAAGAAGCAAGGCAATAAGAGAGGAGGCAGAAAATGATACGAATAAAAGGCATATTGATTAGCGGAGCGATTGTACTGGTCCTTGCAGCGGTTCTTATTTTTGGAGGACGATGGGCCCGCGGACACGTGAATTATATAACGGCCACAGACGATCATCCCAGGACCTGCTGGAGCTGTCACATCTACACCCAGAAGGACAATTTCATCGCCAAACTGATAAACGAAACCTACGTATCCCCCTATAAGCTGGACATCTCTCAGGATGGCAGCACCCTTTATGTGGTGGGACAGGAATCCAACGAAGTGATCGTGGTAGATACGGAAGAGGGAAAGGTCCTGGAAAAGATTCCCGTGGGACTGCGCCCCCACACAGTGACCCTGAGTCCCGACGGACAAAGTGCCTATGTAAGCAACCAGTGGGCCGATAATATTTACCGCATCGATCTGGAAAGCCTGCGCGTGGTCGATACCCTGCTGAGCGGAGGCGGACCCGCGGGTTTGGTGATCAGTCCGGATGGAAAGCACCTCTGGTGCGTGAATTCCTATTCCAATGATATTTCGGTCTTTGACCTGGCTGATATGCAGGAGCGAAGGCGCCTGAAAGCCGGGAACAATCCTGTCTCGGCTGCCATGACGCCCGACGGCAGCGAGGTCTACGTGAGCAGCCGCCGCAGTGTGGATGTCCCCCATATGACCCATCCCCTGACCGAATTAACCGTGACCAGCACCAAATACCAGCGGGTGAGCGACCGCAAAATGTTCCAGGATGCCTATATCATGGAAACGGTGGATGTAAGCCCGTCGGGCGACCTGGTATTGGCCACCCTGATCCGTCCGAAGAACCTTATTCCCACTATACAGATCGAGAGGGGCTGGATGATGACCCAGGGACTGGGCATTATCGAAAGGGAAAGCGGACGTATGGTCCAGCTGCTTCTCGACGAACCCAATGCCTTTTATGCCGATCCCTTCGGACTGGTAATCACTCCGGACGGGAAAAGAGCCTTTGTATCGCACGGGGCGGTAAACAAGGTAACTGCCATCGACCTGGAAAAACTGCGCCAGGTACTTGCCGAAGTCCCGGACGAAGAACTGGAGGACTATGCCAATCACCTGGGATTAAGCAGCCGCTATGTCATCGGCCGCATTCCCACCGGGGCCAACCCGAAAGGGATGGTGCTGTCGCCCGACGGCCGCCTGCTTTACGTAGCCGAACGCCTGAACGACCGGATTGCAGTGATCAATACGGAAAGTCTGGAAACGGTTGGAACCATCGGGCTGGAAGGGCCCCGGAGGCGAACCGTGGCCCGACACGGACGGCAGGTCCTGAACAATGCCAGTGGAACTTTCCAGAACCAGTATGCCTGCTATACCTGTCACCCTGATGCCCACGAGGACGGACTGGTCTACAATATGGCGGGGACGGACATGGGACGAAACCTGGCTAATGTGCAAACCCTGAGGGATATAGGAGATATCCCTCCCTATAAGTGGAACGGAAAGAACCAGACTATCTACAAGCAGGACGGCATGCGCTTCTCCACCATCCTGACCCGGAACGAGGCCTTTAGCTACAAAGAGCTGGATGCCCTGGTGGCCTATATCGTAACCGGAATTCCGAATCCGCCCAATCTCAGATATAATCCCACAGGGGAACTGACAGCCAAACAACAACGGGGCAAGGAGATCTTTTACCGGACCCACGATAACTTTGGCAACGAAATACCTGAAAAGAACCGCTGTCACACCTGTCACCCGCCTCCCTACTTCACCAATTTGGAGATGACCGATGTAGGGACCCTGGCCAACTCGGACGATCCCATGAAATTTGACGTCCCCCAGCTAAACAATGTCTATGAATCGGCCCCCTACCTGCACGACGGGAAGGCCCCAACCCTGGAGGAGATCTGGACCAAATTCAATGACCACGACGAGCACGGAGTGGCCAATGATATGTTTAAAGATCAGTTAAACGACCTGGTCGAGTACCTGAAGTCGCTCGGGGATGCGAAAAACTATATGGAGGAAGCCAAAATCTATGAAGCCTCTGTGTCAAAAAAAAATAAGCAAGAATGAAAAAAGCACTGTTCATTGCCGGTCTATGTATGGTAGTCCCGGTCTTACTGATGGCCGCGGAGCCGGAAGAAAAAAACAGTACCCTGCCGGAATTCGGCAACTGGGAAACCTTTACAACTAAAAATGGTCTGCCTGCCAACAAGGTCTATTGTGTGAGAGCCGACGGCGACCGGGTATGGATCGGTACCAGCCACGGACTGGTTCTTTATGAGAATGACGAATTTAAAACCTTTACCGAGGAGGACGGACTGGCCCACCCCGGTGTGCTTGCCATTGATGTGAGCGAGCTTACCGGCGATGTCTGGATCGGAACGCTGGGAGGATTGAACCGTTATTCGGGCGGGCAATTTGAGACTTTCACCCAGTTTAACAGCGGACTGGCCAATGATGTGATCTATTCGGTGATTTGCGATGGCAAGGATGTCTGGTGTGCCACCGGTGGCGGAGCAGGACATTACGACACCTACCAGGAAGAATGGGCCATTTACACGGAACGTAATGCTCCCATGCACGAACCATGGACCTACAGTGTCTGTGCCGGGGATAACAAGGTCTGGATTGCTGCCTGGGGCGGTGGAGTGATCGAATGGCAAAAAGAAAACCAGACTTTCCGGGACTATGTGGACCCGGATGGCGAAATGGAAATCGACCTCTTCCCCGACGACGGGGTGGTTCACGATATTACCACCGCGGTATCCTTTGACAACGGCATCCTCTGGGTAGCCACCTACTTTGGAATGAGCCGTTACGACGGGACCCACTGGAAAGGCTATTTTGATCATGACAGCGGACTGGCCAGCAACTTTATCAACTTTCTCAGAGCAGTCGATGATGTGGTCTACCTTTGTACGGACAAAGGACTCAGCAGCTTTAACAGTGAAGAGTGGGTCAGCTACCAGAAAACAGATCAGGGAGGAAGACGGCTCTACTGGAAGGATGGCAACGCCTCCACCAAAGAGGATCCCACCGGGATCGCCCACAGTTTTACCATCGGGATGGATATCCAGGGGGATGACACCATCTGGGTGGCCACCTCCTACGGTCTGAGCCGCGGTCACAGAATCAATTAAGCATGAACGGAATCTCAATGGATCGAATCATGAAACATAGCAAACATATAGCAAGGACAATTCTCCTGGGCCTAACAGGGCTGTTAGTACTCTCTTCGCCCCCGGATCTGAATGCGCAGAGGTACCAGGAGAAGGATGATAACTATGGGAAGACACCCAGTGAAATGCTTCCTTACGGAAACTACCAGGATGCCTATATCTACCATTTTCATGAGCCTCAACCCTTCCTGGGAGCCGGACGTGAAAAGAAGGAACCCACCGGGCTTTCAGAAGTACGGATCGGTGTGCTGGCTCCGCTGTCCGGCGATGTATTGTCCCCGCAGGGAAACCAGTTGCTTCAGGGAGCCATGCTGGCAGCCGAAGAGGCCAGTAAGCGAGGGGGCTATAAGGGACTTCCCTTCAAGGTCATGCCGCACAACGATGTGGGACTCTGGGGGGCAGCAGCCAACGAGGTGGTTAAAATGCATGACGAAGGCGCCTGGGCTGTTCTGGGCACCATCGATGATGTGAACTCCCACGTGGCCATCCGGGTCGCCCTGAAACTCGAGATACCGGTCGTCAATTGCGGGGACCCCGATCCCACCTTCACCGAAACAGCCATCCCCTGGGTTATCCGGGTCATCGGCGATGACCGCCAGAGCAGTTACGCCCTGGTGGATTATATCCACCGCAAGATGGAACATAAGCGGGTAGCCGTGTTACGTGCCAACAACCGCTACGGGAGGGTGGGCATCATGGAATTCCGGGACGCCGCCCTGAGAATTGGCTATCCCCTGGTTCTGGAGGTCCGTTACGATGAGGGCGAAACCACCTTTGACGCACAGATCGAACGGATGAAGAACTCGAATCCCGATGCCATCTTACTCTGGGGGAATGCTAATTCCATGGCGATGATCGTGAACCAGATCAGGGAGATGGGTATGGAACAACCCATCTATGCCTCGGACCGCTCAGTCAATCCGGATTTCCTGGAAATTGCCGGGGAAAATGCCGAGGGCATCATCACCACCTGCCAGTACAATCCCAAAGCGGACTCCCCTCAATTGAAAGCCTTTCAGGAAAATTATAAAAAACGCTTTGGAATGGAGCCGGATGTTTTTGCAGCACATGCTTATGACGGGATGAACCTGATTATTAAATCCATCGAGAAGGTAGGACTCAACAAGGCACTGATCCGGGATAAACTTACCGATCTGAAAACCTTCCAGGGTTACGAAGGAATTACAGGTCCGATCATCCTGGACGGTTCATGGAATGATATCGGGTCTATCTTTCTGGCAGAGATCAAAGAAGGGGACTACCATTTCTCCCCGGCATCCTGGGAATGGAAATAGTACCTTAAGAAACCTTAAACCAACAAGGAGGAAGAGATGCAAACAGATACGTGTAGTATTGAAACCACCCTCAAAAGTGATGATCCCGACCTGGTCAGCAGAAGCGCCAGACCGGAGGGCACTATTGTTAATGTCAACGGCATCCGGATCGGTGGCAAGGAGATTGTCATCATGGCCGGCCCCTGTGCCGTTGAGAGCGAGGTGCAATTAAGTGAAACAGCAAAAAGTGTCCGAAGCCTGGGAGCTTCCATCCTGAGAGGCGGGGCTTTTAAGCCGCGGACCTCCCCTTACAGTTTTCAGGGCCTGGGCATAGAGGGACTGGAGATGCTGGAAAGAGCCCGGGGTTTGACCGGTTTATCTGTGGTCTCTGAGGTCATGGATACCCGGCAGGTAGAGACCGTGGCCAGGTATGCCGATATGCTGCAGATCGGTTCCAGGAACATGCAGAACTTCCCCCTGCTGAAAGAGGCAGGGAAAACCTCCAAACCCATCCTTTTGAAGCGGGGGATGATGGCCACCATCGATGAATACCTGTATGCGGCCGAATACCTGCTTTCACAGGGAAATACCCAGGTGGTACTGTGCGAAAGAGGCATCCGGACCTTTGAATCATCCACCCGCTACACCCTGGATCTTAATGCCATTCCGGTACTGAAACAACGCACTCATTTACCCGTGATTGTGGATCCAAGTCATGGCACAGGGATACGATCCCTGGTGCCTACCATGGCCAGGGCCTCTATTGCCGCAGGGGCGGACGGATTATTAATGGAGGTACACTACCGGCCCGAAGAAGCCCTTTGTGATGGTTCACAATCCCTTTATCCCGAGGAGTTCGGGAGGATGATGGGAGATCTCCGGAAAGTGGCAGAGGCCATAGGCCGCTCCATTCACGTGCTCTAAACCGGCCAGGTTTTGACCCGGCTTTCACGATACCTGTTTCTGGCGATCGTGGCCCTTCCTTTTGACGGGGCCGCTCAGGATCAGCAGCGAGTTCCCGGGGAGCATCTGACCCCTTCAGGCAAGATAGGCATCGGACTGCTCCTCCCCGATCCCAGCTATTGGAAAGTAGCTGAGGCAGCAGAACTGGCCATTCTGGAAGCCAATGATGCAGGCGGCTATAAGCAGCACGATTTTGAACTGATCATCCGCACTGCAGAAGGGTTCTGGGGCGCAGGTTCCAAAGAATCGGTCAGTTTGGTTTATGAGGACCGTGTCCGGGCTATCATCGGGTCACTGGACGGCCGGAACGGACATCTGGCCGAACAGGTGGCCACCAAGTCGCACCTCACTTACATGGAGACCTTCGCCACCGAGCCCACCCTTTCTCAGGCCTTTGTTCCCTGGTTCATGCGGGTGGTGCCCAATGATGACCAGCAGGCGGCTGTCATCCTGGACCAGATACAAAAAGAAGGCGGAGGAAAAACCGGCATCCTCTCGGTAGAGAGCTACGACACCCGTTATGCCATTAAAAGTCTTACCAAAGCGGTAACTCAGAAAACCGGAATGGCACCAGTGCTAATCCCCCTGGATACCAGCCATACCAGGCAGCAGAGAGTTTTCGGTCAGATCATAAGCAATGAACTGGATCACTTAATTATTCCCTACTACGCAGCTAACATGAGTGATCTGATTCAAAGCCTTGGAACGCAGAAACCAGGCCTGAAAATCTATGGCACCCTCCACTTTAAGATGGGAATGGAGAGCCGGGAATCGGGCTCTGAAGCTTTCGAAGGAATTTACCTGATTGGTCTGCATGCTGCCAGGGAAAGCAAGTTTCCGGACTGCCGCTCTGCCTATTTGTACGATGCTGTAAACCTGGTTATCAATGCAATTCAGCATGTCGGAACAGACAGGACATCCATCACAAATTACCTGAGCGAATCGACCTTTTACAAAGGGCTAAGCGGCACTATCTCCTTTGACGAACTGGGAAACAGGAAAAGTGTTCCTTCCCTGCTGCGTATTGAAAACGGGAGCCTGCATGTATTAAATCACCCCTGAAACACTTAGCTGGAAGGGGTATTAAAGGAGAGGGAGTTTACATAAATATCCTGGAAATCCTTCTCAGACTCCAGGTTCACATGGCTGCTAAGGCCCAGAATCTTTTCAGTCAGCTCCATCGGGGAAAAGAGAAACATCTTGGCTCCCATCAAAGCGGAGTTTCCCAGTTTTCGAAAACGATCCGGAGGAAAATCCATCATTCCTGTCCGAAGCATCTTCTCCAGATTAATATAGGTACCAAAAGCCCCGGATATGTAAATACGGGAGATCTCCTCTGCACTGATTCCAAGCTTTCGCAGCAGAATAGTCAGACCGGCCGCGATGGCTGCCTTGGCCAGCAGGAACTCCTGGATATCCCTGGCTGTAAGGCTGACCCCCTCCGTAAGAGCTATCTCCCCATCACCTGAGAGGATCTCCCCAAAAACTCCCAGCATACCCCTGTCCAGGAGCGTGGCCACCGCATCGATCAGGCCGCTTCCGCAGATTCCTGAAGCCGGAACATTCCCGATCACCCGGCAACTTAATCCCTCCCCGCTGTCCGTGACCGACGAAATAGCCCCGGTAGTGGCCAGCATCCCCCTGGATATCCTGGCACCTTCAAAAGCAGGTCCTGCTGCGGTGGAGGCACATAACAAGCGCTCTCTGTTCCCAACGACAATCTCCCCGTTGGTTCCCAGGTCCACCAGTACCGAATACTCCTTTCTGCGCCACAGGTCCGTGGCATGTATTCCCGCCAGGATATCACTTCCCACAAAGCTCCCGATGGAAGGGAAGAAGCTGATCCGGTCACAGTTTAAATCCCAGTCCAGCCCGGAGGCGCTGAATTCCCTGATTCCCAGGTCGGGCGAATCAAAGGGATAATAAGCCAGCGGCCTGATATCGGCGCCGGAAAACAGATGCTGCATCACCGTGTTCCCCACCATCACGATCCTCTCGATCCTGGTCTTTCTTCCTCCGGTCAGCTTCAGTAACATGGCTCCGATCTCCTCCCGGATCAAGCGGCTTAGCCGGGGCCCGTTCCCGGCAAGTGCCGATTCAAGCCTGGTGATCAGATCGCTTCCCCATCTGCGCTGGGGGTTCAGGGCTGTTTCAACAGCAAGCACCTTTGAGCTAGAGAGGTCCACCAGCTGCGCCACCAGGGTGGTGGTTCCCAGATCCACTGCCACTCCATAACCGGAAAGGGGCACAAACGAGAAGGAACTTTCATCGGCCTGGATCATCGTTTCGAACTGTCCCACTTCCAGCACCAGATCCTCCTCAGCCCTGCTCATGCAAGCCAGTCTCCACTCCGGGGAAAGTCCCAGTTCTTTAAGTTTTCTCTGATGCTCCGGAATGGTTTGGATTAGGCCCCCGGCTACCTTCACTTTACACTTGCCACATCTTCCCTTCCCCCCGCAGGGAAATTCAACACCGAATTCGTGCAGAGCATCGATTAAGGAAGCTCCCCTGGTGACTGTCAGTTCTTTGCCAGGAGGAAGTAGTGTGATCCGGACGGTTTCCAAAAGCTAAACGGCAAGTTCTTTTAAGTATTCCACGGCACCGCGGGGATCGGGGGAATAGAAATCAGCTCCGATCTGGATTCTGAACTCGTCTGTCAGAGGAGCTCCGCCCACCAGGATCCTGGTACCGGGATGAGTCCCTTTGATCTTCCTTACAATCTCCTCCATATTGGCCATGGTAGTGGTAAGCAGAGCGGACAGGCCGACCACCGCCCCCGGATTCTCCGAAACTGCCTGTGTAAAGGTATCTTCATTCACATCCACGCCCAGGTCAATGATGCTCCATCCCCCGCCTTCCACCATCATAGCCACCAGATTCTTTCCAATATCGTGCAGGTCACCCTTCACGGTACCGATGATAAAGGTTCCTTTGGTTTTCACATCACCACTCTGAAAGAAGGGCTTCAGGTGCTTCATGGCAGCCCCCATGGCTTTGGCGGACATTAACATCTGGGGGACAAATATCTTGTTCTCTGAAAACTTTTGTCCGATGCGGTCCATGGCCGGGACCAGCGCCACGGTAAGAATATCTGAGGGAGATACTCCACTGGCCAGAGCCTCGAAGGCAATTTCATCCGCTCCGTCCAGTCCCTTCATCTGCGGGGGATAGGGGGAGTTTTTGTCCACTTTTCCAGCTTCCACTGCTTCACCAAGTTTTACTAATAAGGAATCCATAAATAGTGAGGTTTTAGAATGTAATGTCAGGCTTTGCTGAAGGTAAAAATAGTGATTATGAAACAGTAATTTGATATTACCCGTATAGTTTGTTCAGAATAGTTTTATCTTCAGAATTCAAAGTCCTCCAACATGAATGATCTTGACATAGCCAAAAAAGTAAAGCTACTGCATATCTCAGCCATCGCAGGCAAGCTGGGTATTCACGAAGATCTGATAGAGATGTTCGGTAAGTATAAAGCCAAGCTGCCCCTGCATCTCATTGATGAAAAGCGGGTTAAACAGAGCAAGCTGATCCTGGTATCCGCCACCTCTCCCACTCCTGCGGGAGAGGGCAAAACTACGGTATCCATAGGCCTCTCAGAGGGGCTTAACCGCCTGGGGAAGAAAAGCACGGTGGTTCTCAGGGAGCCTTCCCTGGGGCCCATCTTCGGGATCAAGGGAGGGGCCACCGGCGGAGGATACTCCCAGGTACTGCCCATGGAGGATATCAATCTTCATTTCACGGGCGACTTTGCCGCTATCGAAAAGGCGCATAACCTGCTCTCCGCGGTGATCGATAACAATATTCAAAGCAGGACCAACGGACTGGGACTCGATCCGAGAACCATCTCCTGGAAAAGGGTGATTGATATGAATGACCGGTCGTTGCGCCGGATCATCGTGGGGCTTGGAGGCACCACCTCAGGCGTTCCGAGGGAAACCGGCTTCGATATTACAGCAGCCTCGGAGATCATGGCCATCCTTTGCCTGGCGGCCGATATTCACGATCTGAAAATCAGGCTGGGCAATATTTTTGTAGGATATACGCATCAGAAAGAGCCCATATATGCCCGGGATCTGAAAGCGGAAGGGGCCATGGCTGCCCTGCTGAAAGATGCCATTATGCCCAATCTGGTACAAACCATTGAAGGAAATCCGGCCATTATTCACGGAGGGCCCTTTGCCAATATCGCCCAGGGGACCAACTCAGTGATAGCCACCAAGATGGGAATGACCCTTTCGGAGTATACCGTCACGGAAGCGGGCTTTGGCTTTGACCTGGGAGCTGAGAAATTCTTCGATATCAAATGTCAGAGTGCGGGCCTTTCACCGAAGGTGGTGGTCCTGACCACCACCATCCGGGCCCTGAAATACCATGGCGGTGCCGAATTGATGAAACTGAAGGATCCGGATCCTGAAGCCCTGAGAAAGGGACTGCCCAACCTGGAAAAACACCTGGAAAACATCAGGCAGTTTAAGGTGACTCCCGTGATAGCCCTGAACCGCTTTACCTCCGATACCAAAGAGGAGATCGACATGGTGCTTGAAAAAGCCAGATCACTGGGCGTCGACTGCGCCGTGGCAGATCTTTGGGCCAAAGGAGGCGAAGGGGCCCTGGATCTGGCAGAAAAGGTGATGGCCCTTGCCGAGTCCGACCCTCCGGTGTTTGAGCCCCTGTATGACTGGAACTGGGATGTAAAAAGAAAGATAGAAACTCTGGCCACCAGGATATATGGTGCCGAACATGTGGATTACTCGCCCCAGGCCAGGCAGGATTTGAAAAAGATTTCCGAACTGGGTCTGGAACAACTGCCGGTCTGTATTGCCAAGACTCAAAAATCCCTCTCCGACAATCCCGCCCTGCTGGGCCGGCCCAAAGACTTTATCATCACTGTACGCGAGATTGAGATTGCATCGGGAGCAGGATTCCTGATCCCCATTACCGGAAACATCATGAGGATGCCTGGCCTGCCGGCCCATCCGGCATCAGAAAATATCAGCATCGATAATGACGGGAATATTACAGGACTCATGTAAGCCGGACAGGTCAGAAATATTATGTTCATAAGTGTATCACTTTCCATTCGTTCATATGCAAACCATACTCAGAGGCAAGACAAAAGAGGTGATCATCGACACCGAAGGACCGGTAGTCGTCATTGGCGAAAGCATCAATCCCACCCGCCGCAAGAAACTGGCGGAGACCCTGCGAAACCATGATTTTGAATTCGTCCTGCAACTCGCAAAATCGCAGATAGAAAGCGGCGCAGAGGTCCTGGATGTAAATGTGGGCTTTCCCGGGGTGGACGATGAAAGCATGCTGCCAGAAACTGTGAGGGCCATTCAGGAGAGCTTTGACATCCCCCTCTGCCTGGACTCCCCCAATCCCAAAGCCATCGAGGCAGCATTAAAGGCGGCCGAAGGCAAAGCTTTGATTAACTCGGTGAATGGAGAAGAAAAGTCCCTGCAGGCCATCCTTCCCCAGGCCAGAGAGTACGGAGCAGCAGTGATCGGGCTGGTGATGGATGAGGAAGGGATCACACAGGATCCGGAACTCAGATTTCAGATTGCAGAAAAGATTCTTAACCGGGCCGTCCGGACAGGGATTCCAGCGGAGGATGTGATCATTGATCCCCTGGCCATGGCGGTCAGCGCCGATCACGATGCATGTATGGTCACCCTGCAAACCATCAAACTGGTTCACGACCGACTTGGTCTCAATATCACACAGGGAGCCAGCAACATCTCTTTCGGACTGCCTAACAGGGAAGAACTGAACAAGGCTCATTTGGCCATTTCCATCTGGAACGGTCTCAGTTGTCCCATCGCCAACCCTGACAAAATCACGACCTTTGTCAGGGCCCTGGACCTGGTCAGGGCCAGGGATGAATTCGCTATGCGGTTTACAGAATTCTTCTTTAGTCAGGAGGCTTTGAAAAACAGTTGATCAAACAACTTAAACTCAGAAGCAATGGCCGTATTTACCCCAGGCAGAAGATGGCAGGCTCCCTTCCTGCCTTCTAAGAAAGAGCCCTTTGGCAAAAGAGTTCTGAGAAAGGTGGAGCGGATGGTGAAGGGCCCCCTCTTCGGCTGCCGGATGTGTGGGAACTGCCTGCTTCAGGAAACCGCCTTTATCTGCCCCATGGAGTGTCCCAAAGGCATGCGTAACGGGCCCTGTGGAGGATCAACACCGGAAAAGTGCTATGTGGATGAGACCCGGCCCTGCATCTGGTATAAAATCTATGAACGCTCCTTTAAGATGGGCAGGGAGAAGAGGCTGCTCGAAGTATTGCCGCCCCTGGATTGGGACAAGGCAGGGACCGAAACCTGGGGAGATGTAATCCGTTCGATCCGTCATTTCGGTTCCGGCAGCTTTATTAAAGCAGGTCTCTCCCGGAACAAGGAGAAAAAACGGGAATCCTGGGAAGCGGTGTTTCAAGCGGTCCGGCAGCCCTCCTGGTGGAAAGGCGACCCGGAATATCATCCCCCTCTGAAAAAAGAGCCCGTCTCCCCCTTGGAGAGTGCCCTGAAGGCAGGGAAATTTGTTATTACTGCCGAGGTATCCCCGCCTTTGAGTGCAGCCACCGGAAAGCTGAAGCGCGACATTGCCCTGGTCGGGGATCTGGTCACAGCCATTAACTTTACCGACAGTGCCTCGGCTTATCCGCGCATGTCGAGCATGGCCTGCTGCAAGATCGCCGCTGATATGGGTGCAGATCCGGTGCTTCAGATCGCAGCCAGGGACAAAACCCGCAGCGGATTGCAATCCGATATCATGGGAGCCAATGTCATGGGGGTACATAATGTACTGTGCATTTCAGGCGACCATGCCCGCACAGGCCCCACACCCACCAGCTCTACCAATATCCTGGATATGGATGCGGTGCAGATGCTCTGGATACTGAGACGAATGAGAGATGAAGGCATCTATCTGGATGGACGGAAGATGAATTCGGCTCCCCGCTTGTTCCTGGGAGCCGCTGCTTCTCCTTTTGCTTCTGAACCCCGTTTTCAGGCCCTCCGAGAAGAAAAGAAGATCAATGCCGGGGCACAGTTTTTCCAGACCAACCTGATCTTCGACGCGCAGGCACTGGATCCGTGGCTGGAAGCACTGGATAAAAGAGGGGTGCCTGATAAGGTCTTCATCCTCGCCGGAGTTACTCCCATACGAAGCAGGCGGATGGCCCTGCACCTGCATCACCACATTCCGGGAGTCCGGATTCCCAAAAACATCCTGGACCGCTTCGAAGAGGCTAAAGAAGATAATTATGAAGAACTTGGAGTGGAGATTGCCCTGGATATCATGGAAAAGATCCGGGGTAAACAAGGCATCAGGGGCTTCCACCTGATGTCGGTAGGCTGGGAAGCCATCGTGCCCCGCCTTATCAGGGATGCCGGACTGCAAAGCTCCTTGAGAGCAGTTTAACTCCAGGATCCTCGCTGCGTTTTCCGGGCGATCCGTTTCCCGGTAACCAGTCCAGGGACTCCTTCCGGGCAGGACAGGAATCACCGCAATTCAGACTTACTCCGTGATTAAGCCAATAATAACAGGGGGACAATTCGTAGCTATTCCTTAGCAGGAAGCCATGAAACAAACATCATGCATCGATGTTGGCATACTTGGCGTGCTTCTCGATAAACTCCCTGCGGGGAGGAACCTCATCTCCCATGAGCATGGAGAAGATACGATCGGCCTCGGCGGCACTATCGATGGTTACCTGCCTGAGGGTCCTGTTCTCAGGATTCATGGTAGTATCCCAGAGTTGCTCCGCATTCATCTCCCCCAGACCCTTATAGCGCTGGATATGAACACCTGACTCTTTTCCGCCTCCAACCTCTTTAATGAAGGCTTCACGCTCCTCCTCGCTCCAGCAGTACCGCTCGTTTTTACCTTTACGTACCAGGTAAAGTGGTGGGGTCGCGATATAGAGGTATCCGTTTTTAATCAGCTCATTCATATACCTGAAGAAAAAGGTCATGATCAGGGTGGCTATGTGGGAACCATCCACATCGGCATCCGTCATGATGATGATCTTGTGGTAACGTAATCCTGCTATATTCAGCGCCTTGCTATCCTCTTCCGTACCGATCTTCACGCCCAAAGCTGTGAAGATATTCTTGATCTCTTCGTTCTCAAAGATCTTGTGTACCATGGCCTTCTCCACATTCAGAATCTTGCCCCTCAAAGGCATAATGGCCTGGAAAGCCCTGTCCCTGCCCTGCTTGGCAGTTCCCCCTGCAGAATCACCCTCCACCAGGTAAATCTCCGTCAAGGCAGGATCCTTTTCGGAGCAATCGGCCAGTTTACCTGGCAGCCCCGCACCCGATAAGACATTTTTGCGCTGAACCAGTTCCCTGGCTTTTCTTGCCGCATGACGGGCGGTAGCAGCCAGGATCACTTTGCTGACAATTTGCCTGGCATCCTTTGGATGCTCCTCCAGGTAATAGGCCAGTGAAGCGCTTACTGCCTGATCAACCACACCCATGATATCTGAGTTCCCCAGTTTGGTCTTGGTCTGGCCTTCAAACTGGGGTTCCGCCACTTTCACGGAAATGATAGCTGTTAAACCCTCCCGAAAATCGTCTCCGTTGATATCAAACTTCAGTTTGGAGAGCATCCCCGATTTTTCAGCATAATTTTTCAGAGTGCGGGTCAGCCCCCTTCTGAAACCCGAAAGGTGCGTCCCACCTTCAATGGTATTGATATTATTTACATAAGAGTGAATATTCTCCGAGAAGGAGGTATTGTACTGCAGGGCAATCTCTACAGGAACATCGTTCTTCTCCGTATCTATATGCACCGTTTCCTCGATAAGCGACTCCCGGTTGGCGTCCAGGAAGGCTACAAACTCCTTGAGCCCCTCTTCCGAATAAAACTCATCATGGCGGTAAGCACTTTCAGCATGCTCATTCCCGTTTCCGTTCCCGTTTCCATTCTCCTCCTTCTCTCGCATATCCTTGATATTGAGCTGAATTCCCTTGTTCAGGAAAGCCAGTTCCCGGAGGCGGGAAGCCAGAATCTCATATTTGAATTCGGTAACCGTAAAAATAGTTTCATCGGGCTTAAAAGTAACGATGGTCCCGGTCTTTTGGGTGGTGCCGACTTTCGTAACCGGACCGTCGGGGATCCCTTTCTGGTAGGTCTGGACATAAATCTCCCCACCTCTGTGGACCTCGGCCTTCAGGGTTCCGGAGAGGGCATTTACACAGGATACCCCTACCCCATGCAATCCGCCTGAGACCTTGTAGGATTCCTTATCAAACTTGCCACCGGCATGAAGCACTGTCATAACCACTTCCAGAGCGGATTTCCCCTCCTTCTCATGCATATCAATCGGAATACCGCGGCCATCATCCACCACGGTAACGGAGTTATCCTCATTGATGGTTAAATCAATTCTGCTGCAATGTCCGGCCAGTGCCTCATCAATGGAGTTATCCACCACTTCATAAACCAGGTGGTGCAATCCCTTTTCACTGACGTCCCCAATAAACATGGCAGGTCTCTTACGTACCGCTTCCAATCCTTCCAAGACCTGTATACTATCCGCCGAATAATCTTTTTTGTTCAACTGCTCACTCATTATCTCGCTGCTTTATGTGATAAAAATGATAGTCATCGAACCACCATTTAAACTACCGTTATTTTTATGTGATTATGTACCCTTCGTTCAAGCGTTCAGAGCTTGCCGTCCCATTTGAATTCCCAATCCCGATGAATATTTCTATGTACTTGATTTTCAATTGTTTGAAAAACAACTTTCCCCTTTTCAATAATTCATGTAAAAATAGCAAAAAAAATCCATTCTGCAAGTACGGAAAGTATTGAAAACCAGTGAAGTTATTAACATTGGATGGTTGAAATTCCGGACTTAATTCTTAGTCCCGAAATCAAGTTTGTGATTGACCTCCCGGAGCACTCTGTTTGCCAGTCGCTTTTCGTTCCGTTCCAGAAATGAACTAACTGCATCCCGGTCCCGTTTGGAAAGTTCCCTGAGCACCCAGGAGAGAGCCTTCTGGATCATGTCGTGGTGATCATCCACAACTCTTTCGCAAACCGAGATGGTCCGCGGGGTATCGCCTTTGCCACCGCGGGATTTCAGATTCAGGGGCACCGAGGAAACAACAGCCATCCTTCGCTCCCAGAAATTCTTTGATTCAAGTAATGCCTCAATGTGATGATCCTGAACCACTCCTCTTCCCCAAAGCACCCCAAATATCCCCACCGTATAGTGATCTACCGAAGCCCAGTTATCCAGGTTTCTTCCAAGTGCCTCCAGGTCCTGATACTCCAGGGCATCCAATAAGCTCTTGTCCCTTCCATGCGTCTCAAAGGCAAGAACCTGACACTCAAAAACTCCAGTGGCCACCAGGGATTTGCAGAAAGCAATCCACTCTTCGGCACACCAGCTGGAATATTTCCTCCTGATCTCTTTCAGTACCTGCCTGATTTCCGGACTGGTAACACCCAATACCTTTTGTGCGGTGGGAAAATAACTTTTTGATTTTTCTCTCCGTTCGGCACTTCCCAGATCTGTTAGTGCCTCAAGGACCTCTTTGATTATAGCTTCTGTTTCCATAAATTTAATTACAGACTCTCCTGGAAGAACGCTGAAAGGCCATCCACAAAAGTCCCCAGGCTGGGCATCTTTTCCGCCAGGGCATGGTTGAAATGGTTAAAATCAAGTTTTTGGACCACCGCGCTGAGCCTGTCCCGTTTTTTGGTGTAATCGTGACCCACCAGCTGGTAGGCGGCTTTCATATCTGCAGCCGGCCGGTCGCGGTCCTCCATGTTTTCTGTACGTGGATTAAATCCCAGCCGTTTCTCAATAAACTGGGGTGTCAGTTTGGGTGAAACCTTTTTCAGATGTTTGTATTCTCCCAGGAACCAGGCCTCGGTCTCCATCACTGCCAGATAAATCCTGGTGGCTGCTCCCTTCTGTGGTAATTTATAATTGAGCCCCCTCCGCAGTCTGCCTACCTCCTCCCGCTTGAAATTGGGATATACATCTCTCAGTCCCATAACCATGGTATACCCGCTGGAGACCAGTTTATCGCGGTGCGCCATCAGGTAGCCTTTCACATTGCTTTCACCTCCACAATCGTAAATCATGATATAATAGTCCGTATACCTCTCCACATGGGCGGCCCGCATCACCGTGAAAGACATTCTGACATTGTGCCCGCCGGTGATCTTTACGGTTTGAATGGCGATCCTGTTCTGTCCGAGTACTGTCTGAAGCATATGCCTGACCAGGATCTGTTCGGTAAGCCCCTCTACAAAAATGGCCAGTTTTCTCATGCTCCCTGATCTTCATCCTCATCCTCGTCGCTGAATCCGGAGCGGAAGAACTCACTGGCATAAAAATCAAAATTGTTCAGCCCGGTAAATTTAAACTCCTCGAAGATCTCCTTTGAATTTTCGTAGTTAAAGAGGCTGATCTTATGCCCTTCCCGCATAATCACTGCCCAGTTTTCAATATCTACCGCATTCATTATAAAGGAGTCATTGGTGGACATGATCAGCTGAATTTCAGCTTCTGCTGCCTTGGAGATCAGGACCTGTACCAGTTGCTTGGCCCTGGAGAAATCGAGCCCTTCTCCGATGTCATCGATAATCACGAAACCTTTATGCTTGCAGAGTATGTAGTAATTCACCTGCACCAGTACGGAGAATGCCCGGAACATCCCCTGGGACATATCGCGCTGGGTCACCTGTTTTTCCAGTCCCGTCTCTGTCGTGTAAACCGCAAAACGGTCCTGGCTGCCACCGCTGAAACGCTCCGAAAAACGGATGACCCCGAAATCATGCAGGTCATATCCGATCTGCTTCATATCCTTCAGGACCAGTTGGTGGAACTCAGGAAACTCCTCCTCAGCCACCGAAATGGCTGGAACCAGCGAATTTGCTGTATCGGTCCAGTCTACTTCTCTGGATTCGAAGGAAGATTTCAGGGCATATCGTGATTTCCCTAAATCGCTGCTGAAATTAAACCTTCGGAGGCTGATGGCCCAGCTGTGGATCATCTCAATAAAGGGGTGCTGCAGCCGGTCGCGCTTGGCATAACAGGCCAGCTGATCGTGCGGAATCGCGAAATCCAGGAACATGGAATCCGGAGTAGCCACATACTTAACGATTCCGGTACCGCCCTCCTTTCGCTCCAGCACCATCTCCTCTCCCACATAGAGGCGCTCCAGGTGTATGGTGTCCAGATCATACTCCAGTTCATATTTCATTTCATTTTCGCTGTTCCTGAACAATAACTCGTAACTCACCGGTCCGGTGGCCGTGGTCCCCTTGCCCATAAGCATACTCACCAGATCTGATATAGCATTCAGAGTACGGGTTTTTCCGCTGGAATTTTTTCCCACGACCAGGTTGGTCAGGCCGAGGCTCACCTGATCAATGAGCCATTCGATGTTCTGACCGGCATTTTCACGAAAAGTAAAACTTTTAAGATACATGCTGAGAAGCTGTTGGTACTTATAAAAACTGAAAGGTTCCGCATACCCTTTGTTCCTATAGGGCATATTTAAATCCCACCATTAGCCCGAAACGATAGGCCGGATATTGATGGTAGAGATAGTAGGGCTGGGCTGCCAGATTGTTCAGGCGGGTCCAGAAAGAAAGCAGCTTGCTGTACCGGTACTCCAGGCCCAGATTGGCATCCACAGCCAGAGGAAGAGTTTGTTGGAGGAGGGGATCATAATCTTCGTAATACCTGGAACCAATGGTATAAATCCCGGCATTGACGATGATTTTATCCCTCATGTTATATCTCGCCTGGAAAGAGATATCAAACTGCGGCTTGTTCCAGGGATGCTCCTCCCTCACCATGGTTATATAGCTGTAATAGTTCCCCTTCAGGAAAAACTTCCAGGAATCGCCGGGCCGGAAGGTAAGCTCCCCGTGCAGTTTGCCCAGGGTCACATCGTCATAAACCACGATAAACTGGTTCATCAGCGGATCGCTGAGGTCGTTCACATAAAAATAAGCATCCTCAATAATGGAATAACTGGCCTTCAGGTTGTAGGCCACAGCCTTTGAAAAACGACCTTTCAGTCCGAAATATCCAATTAGCTTATGATTGACAGGCCGGACCCCCAGGGAGGGTTCAATGTATGGATTCTCCTCCACGATCTGCCGGTAGGAGTTGGATTCCAGATAGCCATCCACTCCGAAATAGGGGACAATCACCTCCTTGACCATATGGAAGCGGAAAGAGGCCCTTGGGTAAAGGTGCGGGGTGAACTGCTCCCTGTTCACCTCCCCGTAGACATTGATCCCGGCCGTGAAACGCCACTGAGCCGTTCCTTTGGCAATGGAGGGGTTCAGCCAGAATAAGGTTTGAGAGCCCACCGTAGTGTCCCAGTCGGGATAGTGACCCAGAAATTCCCCACCCAGTTCAGCAGCCATATCGACCACTCTGAGTTTCTTGTCAAAATCAAAGGTGAGCCTGGCCCCATGTTCCACCTGGTTAAACTCATGGGTGAAATAGGCATACTCCAATGCGGTTTTATAGTTCAGATGAAAGGAGTCTGCATGCATGGAATGAAGTCCGATAGCCGCCCCGGCTGTGAAATAGGGGTGCAGGGTTTGCTCCCGGGTCAGCAAGGTATCCAGAACCGGATCGACTCCATAGTGCACATAAGACTTGTAGCTGGCTCCAACACTATAATCAAATACCGAATTTTTCATAAAACGACTGCCGTACAATTCGATTTCATTATCGTTAAAACCGGCCGGAACCCTCTGGTCGTTTTCCAGTTTGAGCTTCCCGTTCATGGAGTGGTGTTTCAGGTAAAGTCCTAAAGTACCGTTCCGGGATCTCAGCTGGTTGATGTTCAGTTCGGCAAGTGGAGTCAGGTAATTTCCGAAACCCATGGTCAACTGGCTCTTGTAAAGCCTCTCCAGCGGCATTTTCACCATCCTGGCTGCAACGATTGGTTCTACCCTGAACTGACTCTCATAGCGTTTGGGATGAAGCTGGTAGTTGATTACCGGGATTTCAAATTCGATTTCCTCCTCCATACCCGGAAGCAACTCGATCTTTTTGGCACCCGACAGAGTGGGCGAATAGGGCTTTACCACCCTTACCTCCTGCTGCTGTCCGATTAAAGCCAGAGGCAGCAGCAGCAATAAGATAGCTGTCAGTAATCTTTGGGAGTATATCCTGAACTGTTTCATTTCCGTGCTTTCATTTTAATTGGGTTCGGGAGCAATATCACTTTCCGCCTGTTCTGTAAGCGCTGCCTTTCGCTGTTTGGCATTGGCAATGATGCCATCATCTGTCACCGTATAATAATCGATCAGGCTCTGAAGGGAGTTAATGGCCGAAAACTCATCGCCTTTCTCAATGTAGATATCCGAGAGTGTCAGGAAGGCCATTCCCATCCAGTACTGGTGAGGGGTATTCATTTCAATAAACTCATAAGCCATCTCTTCGGCACGGTCCATCTCACCTTTGCCAAAAAGGATCTCGATCATCAGATACTTTGACTCGGCACCCTCTTTACTGTTTACCTCATGAGCCACCTTCCCGTAGAAATCATAGGCAAAATCAACTTCGTTCAAGTAGTGAAAGGATTTGGCAATCTTAAAATTGGCTTCCCTGATATACTCCTCCTGAACCTTGTCCAGCTGAAGTACCTGGCGGGCTGCTTCAATGGTATTGCTATACTCCTGCAACTCAAAATAACAGCGCATCAGTCCCACCTGGGCATCGAAAATATTCTGTTTCTGCTCGGCCGTTTCCAGCAGTGCCCTGTAATAGTCAGCCGCCCTGTTATAATCCTTTTCCCGGAAACTGATTTTGGAAGCAGCTTCAAGCGCCGGAACCGTGAACATATTCCGGGCCTGCCCGATGATGTAATCGAGCGATTCCAGTGCTTCGTCATTTTGCTGCAGTTTAAGCTGGCAGTCGGCTTTGTAGTAGTGTGCATTTAACAGGAACCTGCCCCGGGGAAAGGCGTCCAGGTAATCGGTAAAGGCCCGGACCGTCCCCTCACAGTCGTCACGCATATACACCATCTCGGCGGCAGTATAGGAAAGCGAATCCTGTTCACTTAAGGTAATATCCCGGCCCAGTCCGTTTACAAAAGCCAGGTACCCGTCGACATTATCGTTTCGTACATAGATGTTTTTAATGCTGGTCAGGGCATTCTCTGCTTCAGCAGTGCCCGGGTAGTTGGTGGCCACCTGCTCATAATAGCCGAGTGCTTCACTGTACTCCCCGGCATTGTAATGAATCAGGCCCAGCTGGTTCAGGGCATTGTTGGTGTAGCTGGAGTTTGAGTGCTCATTCACCAGGCGCTCGTAATAACTCCGGGCCTGCTGTGGCAGGTTCAGAACTACATAGCTCCTTCCTATTTCGAACAGGGCATCATCCACAAAAGCAGATTTAGGCTGCTCTGCAATGATCTGGTTCAGTACATTGATCTTCTCCCGGGTCCGGTCGAGCAGTCCAAGGGTAAAGCCTTTCTGGAACATGGCATAATCCACATCAGCCAGCCCGGACGCTATCCCCCTGTCATAATACTCAATAGCCTGCGGGTATTGCTTCTGTACATAATAGCAATCGGCCATCCGGTTAGAGGCATCTGAAACGCTGGCCCTGTTCTCCCCTCCGGACAAGCGAAGGAATTTCCCAAACCAGCTGAGCGATTCAGCATAGGATTTTTCATCGAAATGAAGATAACCCAGGCTATAGTGACAAAGCGAATACTCCTTTTGCTGATCAGCGCGCCCGTCTTTCAGAAATTCATCATAATACATCCGGGCGGTAAGCCTATCGCCGGTCCGGTAAGCTGCTTCCCCCAGCCAGAAATAGGTCCGGGCGGCAATCACGGGATCATAAGCCGCATATTGCAGGGAAACCTCCAGGGCATCCACTGCTTCAGTGAACCTCAGATTCTTATAGAGTTCAAGTCCGCGGTAAAATGCCACCTTCTGATAGGCCCGTTCGATATTTGCATCCTTACGGCGGATCTTCTCCAGAGAGTTCATGGCCATGGAGTAATTCCTGGTGGCCAGGTAGGCGGTCACCAGATAGTTATTGGCCTCATCGGTATTCTCTGCGGCCGGATAGGTCCGAATATAAAGCTCCAGGGCCCGGATTGCTTCATTGAAGGGATTGTAGGAAAGTTCAAAAGTGACCTTGGCAAAATTAAACAGGGCGTCCTGCTGTATGTTCGGGTCAAAATTCATATTGGCTGCTTTGGAAAAAGCGATCCGGGCCTTATTCTTATCACCCGTCTTCAGATAACAGTCGCCCAGGTGATACAGCGCACTCTGGGCAATCTCCGTATTGCGGTAAGAAATCTCTTCAAAAAGGGACAGCGCATTCTCATATTCCTGATTGTTGTAATAGGCGAAGGCCAGCTGGTAACGGTCGTGAATGCTGTAAGATGTCGAATTGGACCGGTAGGTCTCCAGATAAGGGATGGCCGACTGGTAGTCATTCAGCATAAAGTGCGATTCCCCGATGATCTTGGCCACCTCACCCAGTCTTCGCTCTGAAACCGAATCCATGAACGGAGGAGCGTAATCAATAAGCTCTTCATATTTCTTCTGCATAAAAAGGATCTGCGAGATATAATAGGGAGCGATGGCACTAAACAGCGGATCTTCGTCAATATCCCTGAATCCCTTCAGTGCAGTTTCATAGTTTCCATCCACATAGTGTATATGGGAATAGTAATAGGTGGCCGGTCCCGTAAAAGGGCTGTCCCAGTCCAGGATCTCATAGAAGTTGACTCTTGCATTCTCAAAATCGTTTCTTTTATAGTAACTATAGCCCTTCTTGAAGTAGTATTCCGGTAATTTCTCCTTTCCAATCCGGTAGCGGTCCACCCGGTTATACCAGGAAATACTCCTGGCCCAGTTGTTCTTGTCATAAAAGAAATCGGCCAGGCGAAAGGCGGCTTCATCCACATAAGGACTGCCCGGAAATTCAGACACAAAGGAATGAACCAGGAACTCTGCGTCATCATTTCTCAGTTCCACAGCCGACATGGCCAGGTAAAAGGAAGCTTCGGCCCGTATTTCGGACCTGGAGCCGGGATTCTCCTTCAGAAATTTTCCAAACACTCTGCGGGCCGCACCATATTTTTGATTCTCATACAACTCCAGCCCCTCCATGTATTCCTGGTCACCATAGTCATACACGGCACTTTTCTGAGCATAGACCAGGACTGTTGCCAGCAGGAATATGATGGATATGCTTCTCTTTTTCGAATGGATCATAAGGATGAGATTAACTAGATAAAAGTACGAATATTAAAGCCTGCTCATTTGGCGCCTCTTCTTTTTAATTAACAGTCAGATGTTAATTTTTAGTATGATTTTAATTCTTAATTTAGCCATATAATTCAGATACTATGGCGCTGGACAATGTCATCTCCTTTGAAAATGCGGTTATTGCAGTCAACGAACATATGGTTCTGGAGCAGGTAAATCTTTCTGTTGAAAAGGGTGAATTCGTCTATGTGATCGGCAGGGTCGGAAGCGGAAAGACCAGTCTGATCAAGACCATCAACGCCGAGTTACCCCTGAAAGAGGGTACCGGAACGGTATCCGGATTCAGCCTGGCGGACCTGAAACGTAAAGAGATTCCCATGCTCCGGAGAAAGCTCGGAATTGTCTTCCAGGACTTCAAGCTCCTGAACGACCGGAATGTGGACAGCAATCTGGAGTTTGCACTGAAAGCCACAGGCTGGAAAAACAAAGCAGAAATAAACGACCGCATTGCGGAGGTCCTGGAAAAAGTGGATCTGGGTTATAAAGGCTACAAAATGCCACATCAGCTTTCCGGGGGTGAACAGCAGCGTGTGGTCATTGCAAGGGCACTGTTGAACGATCCGGAAATTATCCTGGCCGATGAGCCTACCGGCAACCTGGATCCGGCCACCTCCGATGATATCATGAATATCCTGGCAGAGATCTCGGGAAACGGCAGGGCTGTGGTCATGGCGACCCATAACTACAACCTGATCAAACGCTTTCCTTCAAGAACCCTGAGATGTGAGGATGGACGGCTGTTAAGCGCCAATCTTTCAGAAGCAGATTTTGACAGGCTGATCCAGAATGTCTAAAAGCCTGGTATGGATCTGAGAATCTATACACTGGAGGAGCTTAAGCCTTATCTTTACACCCTCTATTCTAATCCGGAATCCCTCGTACCTGTCAGTCCGCTCCGTCTGGAGTCTTACCTCAGGAATCCCAGGGCGGATTTTTCCGACCCTGTTCTGTTTGAAATGCGTCAGCGGGGCGAAGTCGTGGCATACCGCACTCTTTTGCCGGATTATTTATATGATCGTGAGGGTCAGTCTCAGCGATTCGCCTGGCTGAGCGGGAACTGGGTGCATCCCGGTTTCAGGCGCCGCGGGATCTCCACCCGGCTGCTAGAAACAGCCGAGGAGCAGTGGCAGGGGCGGCTGATGTATACCAACTTTGCACCGGAATCCAGGGCCGTCTATGACCGCAGCGGCCGCTTCGGTCTTATCTCAATAAGAGATGGCTTTCGATTCCACCTGAGATCGGCCACCGAAGATTTACTGGCGCCACGTATGGGATACGAAAAGTTGTTCAGAACCACCGATCTGCTGATAAACCGGTTTCGGGAATTTGGCCTGCAGAGATTCAGGTTCCCCGGCACGAATACCTGCCAGGTGAAGCAGGTCAATGGCTTTATTGCCCAGTTATCGGAGCTGGTAAGCAAACAGCAGCGTGATACTTTGTTCCGGAGGGACCGGGAAATTTTTCAGTGGGCCCTGGAATATCCATGGCTTACAGAGCAGGGCTGCGATCCCATCAACTATCACTTTTCCTACCGGGCCAGCCGTTTCGAAAACATCATTTATCACCTGATTCACTCCGATGGGAAAAGTCATGGAATCATCTGGCTCCTGATCCACAATAATGCACTGTCTGTCCCCTATCTGTTCGCCACAGAGAAAGGGCTGCAAAACTGCATGGCCGAAGTCATTGTCAGGACCATGATTGACAAGGGGTGCACCCACAGCACTATCCGCAATGCAGAGTTAAGAGAAAAGATGCTGGCATTTAAAAAGATCTTTCTCTCTGTAAGAAAGATGCCCCAGCTGATCTTTGCCCATCATAAGCTGACCGGCCTGATCCCTGAAAATCCAGTAATTCATGATGGAGACGGGGATGTGATGTTCACCGGCTGATCAGTATCTGAGGCGGTCCAGTCCGGCCACTTTCTTGAAGAGGAATGAGAGATATTCTGTTTTCAGGGCTTCGAATGCATCAGCTTCAAATTGTTCCATGGGAATGCGCTGGATAAAGGCCGGATGACCGGTCCGCTTCAATCCGGCACTACCCATCAAGGTCGTGGCCAGCCCCTCTTCCAGAAGCGATTCAATCACCTGTTTCGGAACGCCGTCGCTGGTAAAGGGAAAGGAGAAATAGGAGGTGGATATCCCAAAGCGCTGTTGCAGGTCCCTTATGCTGGTAAGGACCTGCCGGATCATCTCATCTGCTTCCAACAGGGTAAAATCCATATGATCGGCCGAATGAGCTCCTATATCGAAGCCCCACCGAAGCAGCTCCCTGATCTCTTCACTGTCCATATAGACTGCTCTGGAGCGCAGGTAGGCAGAGAAATCCAGTTCCGCCTCCCTGGCAAGAGCATCGAGCAATGCCCGCTGATCGAAGGCGATCATTCGAATAGAGGTTTCAAGCTGCTCCTCCGGGATCTTCAGAAAAGCGGCCATCTGCTCCCTTGCACGGCAATCCTCTTTTGAACGATGCAGCAGGAGGCTCGCTTTGTACCGGTAAAAGAGGGCCCTGTTATCAATGAACCTGTTATTCAGAAAAAACAGGGCGGGTATCCCTCTCTTCTTCAAAAGGGGGGCTATATACTGATAACATCCCGAAAGGCCATCGTCAAAGGAAAGGACCATGCGGCGCCTGCCTCTCGTATCTTTTCTGTTTTCCAGGCAGGAAGCCAGACTGACAGGTTCGAAGCAGCTCAGCAATTGTTCCAGATCTCTTTCAAACTCCTCCGGCTTCCTCACCCGGTACAGGTGACTGATGTGGGGCAGGGGTTCCGGGGAAACCGTATGATAGAAGGGAAAAATATCAGCCTCTCCCGAAAGCCCGATCAGACGTTCCAGTTTCCATGGACGGGCCAGGGCGGTAATTGTTTTTCGGATTCTTTCTTTCATGCTATCTCAGCCTGGTGAGTGTGGCGGGCAATCGGCTGAAGCTCACTCCCTGGTATATTTCAGCTTGTGCCCCAAATCCTGCGAAAAAACGCGCTACTGATGGAATATTTGAACCTTCAAAATCCAGGATCAATCCGCTTCCGGCATGATCTCTGATAAAGGCATCCACAATCCTGAACATCCCTCTCTGCTCCTTACCTTCCTGGCTGGAGGCTGAAAGCAGGTAGATGGCCCTGGTTCTGCTGAAGGCAAAAAATGCCGCAGAAGTGATCTCCCTTTCCCTGCGTACTGCATAGATCTTTCCGGCACCCCTTTGCAGGATGGTCTCGAACAGATCAAGCATCCAGCGGTAATCCTCCCGGGAGCGACGGATCACATCATTCTCCATTTTCAGCCTGACCAACTCCTCAACCGGCAGGCTTCTCTCAATAACTTCGGAAAGCTCCGTGGATTTTTTTATATTTCTGCCGGCATTGCTTGAGTACCCCCTGGCAAGAGTATCATAATCCTTAAAGAGGGTCATGATATAATTAGATTTATCATCCACCGTAAACGGAGCCTCCTCTCCGACCAGGTTTCTGGTATTCAAATTCATCCCGGCGAAGCGGAACTTTTTATACAGGATGTGCAGCATCTTCCGGATCAGTTCAGGCTCCACATACTCCCTGCTGAAGACTCCAAGCTGCTGGGTGTAAAAAGGCTGGTATATATATTTCATTCCCGCCTTTTTTTTCCATACGACCGGCATCACAAAGCGGTAATCCTCCGCCACCAGGGCCGACCAGTTTTCTGCAACGGCATCCAGGTACCAGGAATACGGATAAAGGGTCTCGGCCGTGGATCCGGCTATCAGGTGATCCCATTTCTCGACCTGAATCTCTTTTCTCTTTATAAAACTGATCTTCAACACCCTGGGTATTTATTTACTTCAAATGAATTGGGAACTGTATAAATTCTTACTGCCACTAAACTTCAAGTCTGACCACGGTGATTCCCGCCCCTCCCTGGTCCACATGGGCATCCCCGTACCACTCCACCAGGTCCACCGTATGAAGGTATTCCCTGATCAGCTGCCGAAGGACTCCATTTCCCTTTCCATGCAGGATTCTCAACTCCCGGGCGTTGACCATAATAGCCTCATCGATAAAATATACCACCAGTTCCATGGCTTCATCGGCCCGCTTGCCCCTCAGGTCCATATCGGGACGAAAGCGGACCCTTCTGCTGCTTACGTTCCATTCACCCAGGTTTACCTTCGACTGGACTTTTTTCCTGAGTTGCCTGGCCTCCTCAGAAAGAATCTTCTCCAGCTGTCCCAGTTTGGTATTTGTTTTCAGCATCCCAAATGCCACGACGCAATTTTTGCCTTTGATCTCCAGCACCTCTCCTGCAGCATCATGTCCCCCGATACGGACCATATCCCCTACCCGGATCCCGGGATCTTCCTTCACCTCTTTCTGAACCAGGGTCTTTCCGGAGCGCTGACGAAGATCGGGCCGGCTGGTCTCCAGCTCACTTCCCTTCCGGCGGATCTCCTGAAGTTGTTTCTCTACCTTCCTCTCTTCCTTCCCCTTCTCCATCTCCATCTGCTCCCTGAATTCCGCAAGCTCCTTCCGCACCTCCCGGGTCCGCTCTTTCTCCGCTTTTGCCTCCTTAATTTCCCGGATGGTCTGTTCAATTTTCTTATTGGCACCGGTCAGCATGGCATCCGCTTTTTCCCTGGCCTCTTTAACAATGGCCTTGCGCTGCTTTTCACTTTCCTGGAGCTGCTTCTCATAACGCTCCATCAGATCCTCCAGTTTGCGCTCCGACTGCCTGATCTTCTGCCGCTTTCCTTCCCAGTACTTCTTATCCCGGAGGATCTCCCTCAGGTGTTTGTCAAAATCGATATGATCCTGACCCACCTTTTCAGAAGCTTTACCGAGAACCTCTTCGGGCAAGCCGATTTTCCTGGCGATCTCAAAGGCAAAAGAACTGCCCGGCTTACCAACCTGCAGTTGATACAGGGGCTGCATCTTCTGGTTATCGAACAACATGGCTCCGTTCACAAGGCCCTCCGAAGAGGTTGCAAAATGCTTCAGGTTGGTATAGTGGGTGGTGATAATTCCGCTGGTCCCGGACCGGTTCATCTGCTCCAGGATTGCTTCTGCGATAGCTCCTCCCAGCATGGGCTCGGTACCTGTCCCAAACTCATCAATCAACACCAGGGTGTCTGCAGCGGCATGCCTGAGGAAGAATTTCATATTAAGCAAATGGGAGCTGTAGGTGCTCAAATCGTTGTCGATGGATTGCTCATCGCCGATATCGATAAAGATCCCTGCGAAAAGTCCAAAAACAGAGGTCTCTGAACAAGGTACCAGCATGCCGCACTGCAACATATATTGCAGGAGTCCGATGGTTTTCAGGCAAACCGATTTTCCTCCGGCATTGGGACCGGAGATCAGGAGAATGCGGTTATTACCGGAAAGGTGGAAGGAAAGGGGCACCACCTCTTTCTGTTCAGCTTTGTACGAAAGGTACAGGAGGGGATGTAGGGCCTGCTTCCAGTCGAAGATCTGCTCCTGCTCCACCCGGGGCCTGATCGCCCCCAGCCGGGTGGCGAACAGGGCACGTGCCCGGATAAAATCAATGCGGCCCAGGAACTCCTGGGAAGAGAGCAAATCCGGGATATAGGGCCGTATGTCCGCGGTAAACTCCTGCAGGATATGGATAATCTCCCTGCGTTCGGCATACTCCAGTTCCCTGATCTCATTAGAGAGTTCCACCACCTCGGCAGGTTCAATGAATACCGTTCTGCCGGAAGCAGATTCATCATGGATCATTCCTCCGAGTTTCCTCTTATTTCCCGCCATGACAGGAATTACCGGGCGACCGTTTCGGTAAGTGGGGGCTGCATCGGCATCCACCCATCCCTCGCGCTGTGCACGGCTCATTACCTGATTCAGCTTTTTTGAAACAGCTCCCTGCTTCTCCTGCTGGCTCCTGCGGATATGCTGCAGGGCCGGCGAGGCATTATCACGGATATTTCCATGCTTGTTCAGGATCTTATGAATCCTGTCTCCCACAAAAGGAAAAACCTTTACAGGCCTGCACAATTCTGTAAGCACCGGGTATCTCTCCTCTTCGTCCGTTTTAAAGAAGTTTAAGATGGCACGAACCGAGTCCAGGCATTTTTGCAGGCTGCTTACCTCTTCGCTCATCAGGTAGGCACCTTCCACCTCCGCTTTTTTAAGGGCCTCCCGGTTATCCGTGAAATTCTGGACAGGAAACTCATCTTCCTGCGTTTGGATCTCCATGAACTCTTCCACCAGTTTTAGCTCATGGATAATAGCCGGATGATCGCTCATAAAGGCCATTTCATCCACCCGTTCCCTTCCGGGATCAAAGAGACAGTGGGACTTGACCAGTTCACGAATCCGGTCAAAACCAATTTTTGATTCAAAGTGTTCAGGATAGATCAAAGCGGTTTTTTTGCCTTTCAAAAGTAATAAAAAAGGGCGCTTCTCTCTGAAAAAAAAGTTAGCTTTATCTGCTCAACAACAAAACGCTTGATACCATGCAAAACAGAAAAATCAGGATGGGAATGGTCGGCGGAGGAACCGATGCATTTATCGGAGCGATTCACCGCCTGGCTGCTTTAATGGATAATCAGATTGAATTGGTTTGCGGCTGCTTCAGTGTGGACCCCAAGATCTCAAAGGAGTCGGGCAAATCCTATTACCTTCCTGAAGAAAGAGTCTATGAAAGCTACCAGGAGATGTTTGAACAGGAAGCCAGGCTCCCCGAAGGCGAGCGAATGGACTTTGTCAGCATCGTGACCCCCAACTTTGTCCATTTCGACCCGGCCATGATGGCCCTGGAAAACGGATTTCACGTGGTCATGGACAAACCCATCACCTTCACCCTGGATGAAGCGCTTGAACTTAAGAAGAAAATTGAAGAAACCGGATTAAGCTTTGCCCTGACACATACCTATTCGGGTTACCCTGCAGTAAAACATGCCAGAAAGATGGTGGCTGACGGGGAACTGGGCAAAATCCGGAAAATATTCGTGGAATATCCACAGGGCTGGCTTTCCTCCAAACTGGAAGACACTGGCAACCCTCAGGCCAGCTGGCGCACCGACCCAAAGCGCTCTGGGAAGGCCGGGTGCATGGGGGATATCGGAACCCATGCCCACCATTTGGCAGAGTATATCAGCGGATTAAAAGTGACCGAGCTTTGTGCGGAACTGAATGTGTTTGTTCCCGACCGGCTGCTGGATGATGATGGGGCTGCCCTTCTGCGTTTCGATAATGGTGCCAGAGGCATCTTAATGGCTACGCAGGTGGCAGCCGGGGAGGAAAATGACATAAAGATCAGGATGTACGGGGATAAGGGCGGTCTGGAATGGGAGCAAATGGAACCCAATTCCCTGATCGTGAAGTGGAAGGAGGCTCCCATGCAGGTATTGCGTGTGGGAACCAGCCTGAATAGTGATATAGCGGCCCATAATACGCGCACTCCGGGCGGACATCCGGAGGGTTACTTGGAAGCTTTTGCCAATATTTACCGTAATTTCAGCTTGACGGTCAGGGCCAGGGCCAATGGGCAGGAGCCAAGTGCCGAAATGCTGGATTTTCCAGGAGTGGAGGACGGCATTCGTGGCATGCAATTCATCGATACGGTGGTGCGTGCAGGTTACAATGACCAGGAAAAATGGGTAAAATTCGGGGAAGCATAGATCTTTTCCTAAATCTCTAAAGGGCCAATGGAATACGGTTTCATCTTTGATATGGATGGCGTGGTGATTGACAGCAATCCATACCATAAGATTGCATGGGAAAAATTCCTGAGCGGACAGGGGATTCCTTACGATGATCAACTCTTTGATAATGTCCTTTCCGGGAGAACCGGTCCCACTTCTCTCCGGATGCTTTTCGGGAAGGATCTGAGTCAGGAAAAGCTGGACCTCTTTCTGGAAGAAGTGGACAGCAATTACCAGAATATCCTCCATCGGACAGAGGATGTAAAACCCATCGCCGGATTAAACAGCTTCCTGGATCAAATCACAAGAAACGGTTACAGGATTGCCCTGGCCACTTCCGCACCGGTGCTGAACATTAAACTGGGCCTTCAGAAACTGAAGCTGGAAAACATCTTTGAACACATTGTCGGCAAAGTGGATGTAACTCACGGAAAACCCCACCCCGAAGTCTATCTGAAAACACTGGAGCTCCTGGACATACCGGCCGAAAACTGTCTGGTATTTGAAGATTCCCGGGCCGGCATCCAGTCGGCCCTTCATGCCGGAATACGGGTGGTGGGTATTGCATCCGGACATACGAAGAAAGATTTGCTGGAAGAGGGCGTCAGCCTGGCACTGGATGATTTCAGAGGGCTGGAACTGGAGACGGTTCTTGCGCTCTTCCAATAAACAGACCAGACATTTGACGAAAAATCACATCAAAAACGTTTACCAAATGAAACGCACAGCCTTATTTCTGTTTTTTACCCTCATTCTCTCCCCGGTTCTTCTGGCCCAGTTAAACCTGGCGTATCAGAAACCCTCCAAAGAGATCCTGGAACTTGTCGATGTCCCGCTTGCACCATCGGTCCTGCTGGACGACAAGCAGGAAAACATGATACTCCTCTACCGGGATGCTTATGAATCCATCGAGGAACTTTCCAGGCAGGAGTTGCGTCTCGGGGGACTGCGGATCGATCCCTTAACCAATATCGGGAGCCGCACCACCTATGTGAATAATCTCAAGATCAAAAAACTGACTGAAAATGAGGCGGCAGTGGTCCAGGTACAGGGACTGCCCGGTACCCCAAAACTGACCAGCCTGAGCTGGTCGCCCGATCAGAAGAAACTGGCCTTTACCCATACCGCTGCCACCGGGGTGGAACTCTGGGTACTGGACATTGACTCGGCAAAAGCAAGGCGCCTTACCGGGGCAGGGATCAATGCCAACATGGGCGTTGTGCTTAACTGGTTCGAAGACAGCGAGTCCATTCTGGTCAAGATGATCTCCTCAGACAGAAAAGCACTGATTGATGCGGTGAATGCTGTTCCGCAGGGCCCTACCATCTCGGTGGCCGATGGAAAAAGAGCCCAGAACCGGACCTACCAGGACCTTTTGCAGAACAAGAACGATGAACACAACTTCGAACAGCTGGCCCTAAGCGAACTCCATAAGGTCTCCCTGGACGGAAGGAGTGAAAAGTGGTTGGAGAGTGCCATGTACAGCAGTATCAGTTTTTCGCCGGATGGCAGCTATGTGCTGGTCACCACGGTTGAAAAGCCCTTCTCCTACCTGGTTCCCTATTACCGTTTTCCATCCACAAGCACGGTATATTCGAGTGATGCAGTAAAAGTGGAAACGGTCCTGGAGTCTCCCCTGATCGAGGAACTTCCACAGGGTTTTATGGCAGTTCAAAAAGGGAGAAGAGACCTGGAATGGCGAGGCGACCGGCCGGCCACCCTGGTATTTGCAGTGGCCCTGGATGGAGGTGATCCTGAAAACGAGGTGGATTTCAGGGATGAAGTGTTCCAGCTGGAAGCCCCCTTTAACGGCACACCGGTCCCGCTCCTGAAAACCATCAACCGCTTCACGGGCATTCAATGGGGTAATGAAAAGGTGGCCGTGGCCAGTGACCGTTGGTGGAACACCAGGAACAGCAAGAGCTATTTGTTCAACCCCTCCGACGCCAGCAGTGCACCGCTTGTCCTTTTCGACCGGAATTACCAGGACCGGTATAATGATCCGGGTCGGTTTGTAAGCGAAAGGAATGAATATGGGAGCAGGGTACTGAGCATAAAAAAGAACCATCTTTACCTCCTTGGCAGCGGTTATTCAGAAGAGGGCCAGTTTCCTTTCCTGGACCAGATGAATCTGAAAACCAAAACAATTAATCGGATTTACCAATCGACATATACCGACAGGCTGGAAAACCTGAGCCGGTTTGATATAGATAAAAACAGGCTCCTGGTCCGCATCGAATCACCCACGGATTATCCAAACTACTATTTCAGAAATTTAAAAAACAACACATTGCAGCAGATAACGGCCTTTGAAAACCCCTTCAAAAGCCTGCAGAATGTTCATAAAGAGGTGATCACTTACCAGCGTGACGATGGTCTGGAACTCTCCGGCACCCTCTACCTGCCTGTGGGGTATGACAGGGAGAAAAAAGAGAAAGCTCCGATGATTCTCTGGGCCTACCCCAGGGAGTACAAGGACAAGTCCAGTGCTGCACAAACCACCGCCAATCCCAACCGTTTCACCTCACCCAACTATGGTTCTCCCATCTACTGGGTAACCAAGGGTTATGTGGTTCTGGACGGGGCTGCCTTCCCCATTGTGGGTGAAGGAGATGAAGAACCCAATGATTCATTCCGCAAGCAGTTAGTGGCCAACGCCCTGGCAGCCATTGATGCCGTAGATCAACTGGGCTATATTGACCGTAACAAGGTGGCCGTAGGCGGACACAGCTACGGAGCCTTCATGGTAGCTAACCTGCTCTCACACAGCGATTTGTTTGCTGCGGGGATTGCCAGAAGCGGAGCCTACAACCGGACCCTCACCCCCTTTGGCTTCCAGAGCGAAGAGAGATCCTACTGGGAAGCTCCTGAGGTCTATTACCGCATGTCTCCCTTCATGCATGCCGATAAGATGAAGACCCCCCTTCTGCTGATCCATGGTGAGGCAGACAACAATTCGGGCACCTACCCCCTTCAGAGCACCCGCTATTTCAATGCCCTGAAAGGACTTGGAGCAAGCGTCCGGCTGGTGATGCTGCCCAAAGAGAGCCATGGTTACCGGGCCAGGGAAAGCATCCTGCACATGTTATGGGAACAGGACCAGTGGCTGGAGAAGTATGTGAAATAGCATGCAAAGCTTGTGTCACAAATGAGAAAGGGCTTCAGATACATCCTGTTCGCGACCATGGGGACCGTTCTTACGGCTTGTCCTCCTCCCTGTGACTACCATCTGATCGACTTTGGCAGTTTGAGCGAGGAGGCAATCAGCAGTTCGCCCTATATAGACGGCCAGACATACAGCTTCCTTCACTCAGAGGGATATAAGATATCCTTTTATGCCAGCAGATCCAGGGAGAAACAATCAGATTATTATGATGAATGCACCGAAGTACGCAGGGAGTCGGACCTTAGCACACTCACCCCGGATTATCCCATTTTTCCCTGTAATATAGGAATCCACAAAACAGATACTGCCCGGTATGAGTGCCTGATTTGGGCCGGAGGTTCATCTTTCTGGCTTCCATGCACCATGGAGATCGACCTTGGCCACAGCTACTTCGATTCCATACAGATTGGCCAGAACTGGTACAGGGAAGTTTATAAAATGGGGAACAACTGGAGGGATGGAATCCCGGAGGGACAAATCCTGGCCGACAGTATATTTTACAATACAGCCTTCGGTATCCTGAAAATAGAGATGAGCAACGGGGAATTCTATGAGATTAGCGATTAAGCCAGTATATATGGCCATGGGCTTCTTCCTCCTTTCCTGCGGAGGTGAAGGTGAACACCCCCTGAAGGAAGAATACTATTACCTGGAAGAGGCCCATAAAGAATGGCTTGCTCCCGACACCATAGGAGAGGTGTTCATTATGAGAGACTATAACGGAATCTCATCGAGCATGAGTATGACCGGGAACAATGAAACGATGGGGAAAAGCTGGAGCACGTTTTTAGGAATCAATACCCGCACCTGCTATACAGAAGAGTGTTTCCAGTCATTCAAATCAGGTTTTGGCATGCTTCTCGGAATCTCCATGAGGGCTAACAGTCCACCACACGGGGATCAGATCAGCATTTCGCTGGGACAGGTGGGATTTTCGTATGACTTTGATTTTGAAACCATAAGCAGCCTGGACACTCCCTTCGGTTACAAGAACCTTCTGATGACCGACAAGGGCTACGAGATTCACGAGGACGGAGAGATCATGTCCTCTGTGGAGTTTCTTGATTCACTGCTTACCTCCTACGGTACTTACCAGGAGGTTTTACATTTCATCTTTAACGATTTTAATCCTTACTGGACTGATTTCACGGTAAGGGAAATATACCTGGCCAAAGAAGTGGGCCTGGTTAAATATGTTCTGGCATCCGGAGTTTCAAACGAACGATTCCATCCACAGAACTGAGCCCTTTGCCCTTATTCTGTTTCAAGAATCCACAACAGGCCACCCCTCAGATGCTCCACGAACAGCGGATCCTCGTAGAATTGTGAATCGTGTCCCAGGGCGGTGTACCATTGCCGTCCTCCTTCAAATTCGTGGCACCAGCACAGGGGAAAAAGATGTCCGAAGGTCTCACCGGGATATTTTTTCTTCTCCATGTCCTCGATGGTGTTCAGATCGACGTTCAACAGCACATGGATATCCGGATTCAACTGGTAAGAGTAATAACATTCATCCCTGACGGTCCACCGGGCAGGCAGGTGCCGGGTGGACGGATGGGTGGAATCGCACACCAGCACATCAAATTCCTGGTAAGGCGGATGCCGAAGAAACTTGCCGCCCACCAGGGCCCAGTACCAGGGCCAGTCCCGCTCTGTGGCATTAGCGGAGTGGATGGCTGCAAACCCTCCCCCCCGGCGGATAAATTCCTGAAAAGCCTTTCGCTGTTCATCTGTATCAAAACCTTCGTTATTGGAATTGGAAAACACCAGGGCATCGAAGCGCTTCAGGTTTTCCCCGGTAAAAACCGAGGGCTGGTCAGACCACTCCGTAAGGATGCCCTCCCTGGCACAGATATTCTCCAGGGCTGCCACGCTGGCAGCAATGTTCTCATGCACATAGCCTTCTCCGTTTTTCGTGTAGATCAAGATACGTTTCTCCTCTTCCTGGCCTGCAGCCTTCCATTGAAAAAATCCAAAAGCAAGCAGGAGAATTACAGCCGGCTTCTTCATATTTTGTTTTTTGTATTTGTAGCTCAATTAAATGTTTTAATTTGAAATATGAAAAGAATCGAAGGATATTTGGCTGCACCATTTACCCCCATGCACGAAAACGGGGAAGTGAATCTGGATCTGATTCCTGAATATGCCGCTTATTTAATCCGGAACGGACTGGATGGTGCCTTTATCTGCGGAAGCACAGGTGAAGGGGCCCTGCTCACCAGAGAGGAGCGCCAGGCTGTTGCAGAAAAATGGATCGCCGGAAGCGAAGGGAAGCTGAAGATTGTTGTACACACAGGAGGCATCTCCTTAAAGGACCAGATGGTTCTGGCGGTTCATGCCGAAAGGTCCGGGGCCTTTGCCATCGCCGCCATGGCCCCTGCATTTCTTCCCCCCGGACGAAATGAAGAGTTGCTCGCCTACTGCAAATCTGTTGCAGGTGCTGCTCCCTCACTCCCTTTCTATTACTACCATATCCCACCATTGAACCGGGTTCAGCTGCCGGTATCCGCACTTCTAAGTTCAGCTGCGAAAGAGATTCCCAGCTTTGCCGGGGTTAAATTCTCCTCCGGTGACCTGGATGAATTTGAGCGTTGTATGCAGCTGTCTGAAGGGAGATTTGAAATGCTCTGGGGAAGGGATGATATGTTCCTGGATGGCCTGGACTATGGAATCAAATCAGGGGTGGGAGGAACCTACAATCACTGCTTCAGCCTGTACAGGAAGATGGCAGTGGCCTATGCCGGAAAAGAGATGAAGCGCTGCCGGCAACTTCAGGATCAGGCGAATCAGTTCTGCGGGATTCTGGACAAATATCGCAGGAATATTATCGCAGGAAAAAGCATTATGAGCTATCTGGGCCTGGACTGCGGACCCAACCGGCTTCCGCTGCAGACCATCTCCGATCCGGAAAAGAAAACCATCCGGGAGGAACTGGACCGGATCGGTTTTTTTGAATATTGTAACAAATAAACTAAGAGCTCCTCATTTCTTAATCCGTAGAATCACCTTCCGTCAGTCCGGGTGCCAAATAGACCTCCATATTCGATATGGCGGGACAGGCTCTGGAATCCAGGATATTGAAGCGCAGTTTATCGCTGCTCACATCATCAAAACGTAAAATCCGTTTGGACCCGATGGTGGTCTGAAGGTCGATCTCCTCCCAGGCGCCATCTTTCCAGGCCTCTATGGAGAACTTTTTCACTCTTTGACCCAGAGGAATATACTCCTGTACCAGAAAACGGTTAAAGGTCGTTTCCTTACCAAAGTCGATGATCAGCGAGGCAGCAAGCGTATCGTCATCCGTGGCCCAGTAGCTCTCCGGGTCCCCATCGACGATTTTTGCAGCACTGAATTTCCTGGAATCAGCTCTGACCTGGCTGGCAGTCACTCTCTGATCCCTGGCCAGATCGGTCTCCAGATCCTTCCGGATCACCTCCACCATCTTTTTCAGCTGCTCCACATCCTTCTCATGGATCAGTCCCCTCCTGTCGACCGGGAAATTCAGAAGAAACGAGGAGTTCCTTCCAATGGAGTGGTAGTAAATATCCACCAGTTGACTAAGCGTTTTTACCTTATCGTCCTCCGATGAATGATAGTACCATCCGGGCCTGATCGATACATCCACTTCGGCAGGCACCCAGTGGGTCCCGTCCTCATGACCGCTGGTCAGATCTCTGTAATTGGGCGATCCGGGATAGAACTCATCCCTGCGAAGGAAACACCAGTTGGTTTCACCGGCCCATCCCTCTTCATTTCCCACCCAGCGGACATCCGGACCAGCATCACTGAACATCACGGCAAGGGGCTGCAGATCCCTGACGATCTGACGGGTATTGGGCCAGTCGTAATAGGTCTCCCGGTCGACCCGCCTCTCCTCGTTGGCCCCGCCGTAATAGCCGGTACCCCCGTTGGCCCCGTCAAACCACACTTCAAAAACCTCCCCGTAGTTGCTCATCAGCTCGGTCAGCTGATTCCGGAAATAGCTGAGATAAGCCTCTGTGCCATAGTCTGCATGATTCCGGTCCCAGGGGGAGAGGTACAATCCCAGCTTCAATCCGTACTCCCGGCAGGCATCGGCCAGTTCCCTGACCACATCGCCCTTCCCGTCTTTCCAGGGAGAGTTCCTGACCGAATGCTCCGTGTACTCCGAAGGCCATAAGCAAAAACCATCGTGGTGCTTGGCGGTTAATATGATCCCCTCCATCCCTGCCTCCTTGCAAACCCGGGCCCACTGCCTGCAGTCCAGCTCTGAGGGATTAAATAACTCCGGTGATTCTCCCCCGGTCCCCCACTCCATATCCGTGAAGGTATTCATATTAAAATGCACAAAGGCATAGAATTCAAGCTGATGCCAGAGGAGCTGGCGCTCTGAAGGCACCGGCCCCAGGGCTGCAGGAGGAGGGGGCTGATGACATGAAACCAAGAGGGTCAGAGCCAGAAGAGCAGGTATGAAGTATTTCATGGTGGAAGCTTAATGATGGTCTTTACCAATGTTGCCTGTGGCTAAGGACAAAGAACTCCTATTTTTTCTTGGCGGTGATTGGTATGCTTCCCTCGCTGTAGGCAGCTGTTCCTTCCATGGAATCTTTCTCTACAGTTAACTTGATCTCCACAGTCTCCATTTCCACAAAAATATTAAATGAAAGAACGTTGTTTTCATAGACCACATTCCCGGCCTCCGATTCAAATTCGCCAAGCACCATCTTCACGGTGTAGTCTTTAGCCTCTTTGCTTATCACAATATCTCCTGAACTGTATTCATAGGGCGCCTGAGGGGCTTCATAGGCCCAGGTTCCGGCAGGGTCCATCTTTTTCTGGGCTGAAACGGTGGTGGCAAAGGTTGCAAGCAGCATCAAAATCATTAAGAATCTTACTGTTTTCATGGTGAAATTGTTAAGTGTTTGAAATTAAATACGGGGTCATTTGGTAAGCTAAGACAAGTTACAAGAAAATACATTTCTTCCATCGTTTCTGCATCCGGATTTTCCGTAAATTAGAATCGTATGGAAGATAACCAGGAGCTGAAACGGATCAGACAAAAGATCATCGAAGGCGGAATCAGGCTGCTGAAAGAGGGCCTGGTGACGCGAACCTGGGGAAATATTAGCATCAGGGTGGATAAGAACCGTATGCTGATTACTCCCAGCGGACGTACTTATGAAGATCTGCAGCCGGAAGATATTGTCCTGGTGGATTACCTCAGCTGCAGGCATGAAGGAAAAATCAGGCCCTCCTCTGAAAAGGAGCTTCACTGCGAAATATACCGAAGCAGGAAAAATATCCATGCAGTCATTCACACCCACCAGATGAATGCCTCTACGGTGGCTGCAGCCCGCCGGGAGCTTCCCCCGGTTCTGGATGATATGGCTCAGATTATCGGACCCTCGGTCAGGGTAACGGAATATGCACTCTCCTCCACAAAAAAAATTGCGAAAAGGACGGTCAGGGCCCTGAAAGGAAGAAATGCCGCACTGATGGCCAATCACGGGGCCGTTTGTGTGGGGCGCAACCTGGAGGAAGCCTTTGTGGTATGCCAGGTCCTGGAGAAAGCCTGCAAGACCTTTATTGAAGCTGAATTTTTGGGAGGCGCAAAAAGCATCAGCAAATTTGATGCCCGGCTGATGCATCAGAAATACCTGAGGAAATATTCCATAGAAGCGGATAAAAACAGAATGGGTCCATCGGGAAATAACCGTGGGTAGTGATCTTGCCGGACCCGGAGCTTACATTCATCCTTCAAAACGGCCATTTCGTGGAAAGCAGTTGCCAGGAACCTGCTCCAATAAAAAATTTCATGTAAAGAAATTTGACATTCACGGAACATTGATTACATTTGGTCACACAGCCTGATGATACCATGGTAAAAAGATGCACAGCTCACCACATGGGTATAGGAAGAATAATCACAGAAGAGGGTGAATTTCTTATCCAGGTGCTTTTTACAATCGCTGTTATTTCTGCAGGTATATTCCTGCAGCTGAACTTTTTACAGTGGACCATTGTTACCCTGCTCTCCACTGTTTTTCTGTTTACCGGGTTTTACAGAAATGCCGTCTTCCTGGCAGCCAGGTATGACGACTCCATTTCAGCGGATCAGGCTGTGCGGATCAAAGCCTTGAGTAATGTGGTACTGGCCTTTATTACCGGCTTCTCTTTTTTCACCTATCTCCTGATCTTTATGCCAAAGATCAATCAGATCCTATAGCATGGACCCTGCCACCTCCACGGCCAGATGGTATCGTCCGAAAGGGGCACTTACCTGGATCCCCTGAACAAAAGCGGAAACCCGTTCAACCATACCCCGGGCAATCTCGATTCCGGCTTTCAGCTGGTCCTCCTTGTTATCGTAACTGGCAATACGAGAGATCAGCTCGTCCGGCACATAAACACCCGGCACCTCGTTCTTCATAAATTCAGCATTACGCAGACTAACCAGCGGCCAGATCCCGGCCACCAGGGAAAGACTCCCCAGATTCGCTTTCTCCAGGAATCTCTCCAGCGAATCCACATCAAAAACCGGCTGGGTTATCACATACTCGGCACCTGCCTCCTTCTTCAGCTGCAGTCGATGTATTTCATTCTCCGGATTCACGCTGTTGGGATCCACTCCCACCCCGGTAAAAAATGAAGTGGGATCTCCGATTCTTTTCTCCCCCACATCCATCCCGTGATTCAGATTATTGATCAGGTGCACCAGTCCGATGGAATCAATATCAAAAACAGCCGTGGCCTGGGGGTAGTCCCCGATCATGGGCGGATCGCCCGTGATTGCCAGGATATTCCGTATGCCCATGGCCGTGGCTCCCAGCAGGTCCGACTGCATACCCAGCAGGTTACGGTCCCTGCAGGTATAGTGAAGGACCGTTTCAATGTCGACCTGGTTCTGCAGCAAGACTGCCAGTGCCAGTCCGGTCATACGTGCCGTGGCCCGCGGACCATCGGGAATATTTATGGCATCCACCCTGTGCTCCCTGAGCAGCCTGGCTCCTTCCAGGGGTTTGGTGATATCGGTGCTGCGCGGGGGCACCATCTCCACCAGGACCACCTGACGGCCTGAGCTTATCTTCGCTGCCAGTTTCGACTTCTCAGCCAAAGGTACCGGGTCGGGCAAGGGTTCCTCGCTTACCGGCTTCAACCCGATGTTTATGGAATGCTGGATCCGGGTCTGCTTCATGGCCAGTGCATTGGCCATTTTCGCTATATGCTCGGGAGTGGTGCCGCAGCATCCCCCCAGCATCCTGACCCCTTTTTCAATAAAACGTTTTGTATAGACCGAGAAATACTCCGGGGTGCTCATATAAATCATCCGGCCATCGGTGAACTGTGGCCGTCCTGCATTAGGCATCAGGCTAAGAGCTTTATCCGTCAGACGTCCCATCTGCTCCGCGAAATCCAGCATGGGTTTGGGTCCCACCGTGCAGTTCAGTCCGATCACAGTGGCCTCACTCCTGTCAAGCACTGTAGTGACATCTTCCAGATCCACCCCATAACGAGTTAAGCCGTCTTCCCCCACGGTCATCATGGCCACCACCGGCAGTTCTGAGACACTCACGATGGCCTTTATAGCCTGCTCCATCTCCCTGATATCCTGGAAGGTCTCCAGGATAAAGAGGTCAACACCCGCATGGTTCAGAATGTCGGCCTGCCGGGCATAAGCCTTGAAAACCTCTTCCAGCGAGGTCTCTCCCCAGGGTTCAATCTCCAGACCCGAAGGTCCCATGGAACCGGCCACATAAACCTCCCCGCCGGCTGCCTTCCTGGCCAGCTCAACCCCTTTCCGGTTGATCTCTTCCATTTGATCCAGGAGGTTGTGCGATTTTAACTTGAAACTGTTGGCTCCATATGTATTGGTCTCAATCACCGTAGCTCCCGCCCTTACATATTCCTCATGAATGGAAAAGATCAGTTCGGGCCTGGAAAGATTCAGCTCGTCGTAACACTTATCTATAAAGACCCCCTTTTCGTAGATCAGGGAGCCCATGGCGCCATCCAGTAAGACCAGATTGTCCTTCAGAAACTCCTTAAATGAAATCATGTGCAAATGTACAGTTTTTTACAGCTTTACCAGTCTTCAAGGCAAAGCCGGCCTGGAGTGAATATACCCGAGCCGCCGCTGCACCTGCTGGTCCTGCAGAACAAGCGGGGAAAGCTTTCCCTCGTCCAGCTCAAAATGGCAGGCATAAGGACCATCCCTCAGCAGCACCAGCGAGTTAAGAATCAAAAGAGCCTCCACCCCGTCGCAGCATCCGTAAAGTGCATCCAGGATCACAGGGACCGGATCGCCCAGTCCGGTCAAACCCAGAAACTCAGCCGCCCGGGTACGTACCAGAAGATCAGCGTCTTTGCACAGAATCCCGGCCCGATCCCTGAATTCCCCTGCTTCTGAACCAAAAGCACTGCATACGATCAGTCCCCAGTACTTCGTAAAGGGATCCTCTGAGTCCAGAGCCTTTATAATTCCGCTTCGTGCCTCTTCATAGGGCAGCAGTTCCAGGTTGGCAATATCGATCAGATGACCGATATCGGCTTTATGCTGCTCTCCAAATAAAACAGGATTCCCGAAGGCATGCTTGCGGAGATAATTCTCCGGGTAGAAACTCAGATCGGGCATTCCCTTCTCCCACCCGGCCAGCAGCGCTCTCATTTCCGAGAGCTGATCCGAAAAGGCCGGATCCCCGGCCAGGTTCCGGGTTTCAAAAGGATCCTTCGCCAGATCGTACAGGGCTTCCGGTTCTCTGGGTTCGAAGAAAGCAGCCTGGGCCGGGTTAAGTTCACCGGCCCGGTACATGTCGCGCCACTGTTCATAAGCCAGGCAGAGATAGCGGTAATTGTTCTGCAATCCATCCACATTAAAGGGTTGATAACTCCGCATATATTTCAGATCTCCACGCCTGACGGTGCGAACCAGATCATACTTCTCATCGAAGCGGTCGGCATATCCATAGGTGATTTCCCTGCTGCCAGACTCTTCCGCTGAAACCCCCTCACCCAGGAAGGGAACCCCATCCATTGCTCCGGGAATCTCAATCCCGGCCAGCTTCAGGAGGGTGGGCCCAAGATCGATAAAGCTCACAAAACCATCCGAAGCCTCTCCCCGCTTCAGATCTGTCAGGTGCCTGAATTTCTTCGGGATCCTGACCACCAGGGGAACATGCAGTCCGGTCTCATAAAGATAACCCTTGCTGCCCGGCAACACACCCCCGTGATCCCCGAAATAAAAGACAAAGGTACTCTCCAGCAGATCCTCCTCTTCCAGCTTCCGGATCACCCCCCCGACTATGTTATCCACCCCCAGGATCTTATCGCGGTAATACGCAGAGGTAAAGCGGAATAGATCGGTGTCGGGATGATTGGGAAAAAGCTGTATGCTGTCGGGATGACAAAGCGGGTGGTACGACTCCATGAGCTCCGCCTTGAAATGAAGCCTGCTTTCGTGAGATACCGGGTGGGATTCTTTATGAAAAAAGGGCTGGCCGGGTTCACGATTGCTCCAGTGTGCGGTTCCGGAGGATTCATCCCATACCCCCTCATTCTTTATATAGTTATAGTCTTCCTTGCTGTTATTGGTGGTGTAGTACCCGGCCCTTTTCAGGTAAGCAGGAAACATTTCCAGACCTTCGGGCATGGGGACCAGTGTGGATCGCCGGTGATACTGGGCCCCGGTGCGTGGTCCATAGCAGGATGAGATCAGGGTCGAGCGGGCCACGCTGCACACCGGTGCGTTGGAGAATGCTCGGGTAAAGCGTATCCCTTCTTCCGCCATCCTGGCAATATGGGGAGTGGCAATGCCTCCGGGATCGAACAACTCCATATAGTGGACGGAATTATCCTCGGAGATGATCCATACAAAGTTGGGCTGCTCCTTCTGTCCGGAACCGGAACAAGCCATGGCCAAAAGCAGGCACATCCCCGGGAGGATGGAAATTTTTCTCATAACTCTCTGTTTAAAAGGAAATCACAGGCTGCAAAGGCCTGACGGGCCAGTTGCTCCACCTCTGGCGATAAGTACTCACCCCCCCAATCAATGGCCAGGGCCACCCCGCTGGCCATCTCTGCCACATCCATCTGTTGCGGGATTTCATACACCAGCCGTGGAGTAAGGATCAGCCTGGGGTGGGTTTTAAACAAACGTGCTTCCATCCACTCCCTGTTAAGGGGATTTGCCTTTCCCTTCTCTCCGGCAGCCTGAAGATGCCGGTCGGCAAAATCCAGGAATTTTTCCCAGTCGTACCGGGTCACATCATGTCCGCCGGTCCGGATGTGGTAGCCCAGTTTACCGCTGCTAACCGGCTGATCCGGACGGGGCATTTGAGCGGGCAGGAAAACATCCCTGTTATACAGCTGGAAGGCCTTGCTTCCGTATACCAGAGAGAGATATTCGCCACGCTGATCGGCCCAGTCATCCTCCCCGGCGCTGGCCACATAGAGTGCCCGGGGTGCCATCAGGGCCATCAGCATATGCTGGTCCACCGGCAGGGCAGCCTCGTTCTCATTATAGTCATGGAAGCGGGACGCAAACCAGTGCGGGAAGGAGGTGTTGATATTGCTGACACGCTCTCCGTAAGGCCTGCGGGAAAGAGACGCTCCGCCACAACCCGAATTATTGGAGATCACCATAGAGAACCTTTCATCCTGAGCACCGGCCCAGAGGGAGGTCTTTCCCAGCCTGGAATGGCCCATCAGGGCCACGCGCTCCGAATCGATTTCTGTGTCCCTTTCAAAATAGTCCATAGCTCTGGACAGGCCCCAGGCCCAGGCAGCAATGGAGCCCCAGGATGAAGGACCGCGACCGGGCTGACCGGGATCCATCAAAGCAAAAATCCCGTTCCTGAAACCGTCATCAAAATCGGGGTCTATATCCCCGTAATAAATGGTGGCCAGTCCATATCCTCTGGATAGGATCAGGTCCACGGGCCAGCGGCCGGAACTTGCTCCCCGGGAAGCTTCCGTGGCCCGGTTGTCCAGGATCCCATGTTCCTGATTGTTTCGTACCCAGCTCTCTGTAACTGATATATTCGGATCGGGGTGAACGCTATGGTTTCCATTGAAGTTCAGTCCCAGGAAGAGGGGGACCGGGCCATGTTGCTCCCGGGGAAGAAAGATAAGCATCGGAATTTCCATCGTATCGCCTCCTCTGCTTAGCTCCATGAGCACCTCTTTCTGGATGGCTGTTCTCTGCAGGGCCTCCCGGTCCTCATAAACAAGCCGGTAATCAACTTTAACATCTGATTCCGGAACACGGCCATAGACGTGGTCCCGGAACAGATCCAGAATCTCGGGCCGGCGAAGTGTCTCCCATTGTTCGGGCGATTCAATGGAAAGGCCCGACCGGCTGATCAGAATTTCAGGTAAGGGGGCCACCAGGAGATCCTGTTCGGCGGCCCGATTCTGGGCTTTGGCCAAAGATAAGTGGCCGATTTGAATGGCAAGGATCATGGATATGAATCCGGCCTGCTTGATCGTTAGTTTCATCCTCATAAATTTACAATCCTTTCATACAAGGGAAAACAATTTCTCGTTTATTTGTGTGAATTATCATATGAATCCCAAAGAATGAGGTCCCTGATCATCCTAGTCATCATCGCGGTTTTTATCATTGGCATGGACCTTTATGCCCTCCGGGGGATTCAACACCTGTTTTCTCCAGGCAGTGAGCCGAATCGCCTGTTCTATTACATATACTGGGGAGTCAGCTTTCTGATGCTGGTGAGCCTGATCCTGGCCGGATCCATGTTTCAGCAACAGCGCGATCCCTCCCGTTTTTTCCCCATCATGCTGATCATGGGCCTCTTCCTGATGCTATACCTGCCCAAGCTGCTCTTTAATATCATCCAGTTGCTGGGCGACCTGAGCTCCCTGGTCTCTTCCCTGTTCCGGCAGCCTTCCGCTTCCCTGAGGACCTGGTTCCTGTTTCCTGGATTGTTTGTGGGACTCCTGACCCTTATCGCACTTGGTTTGGGCATGGCCCGGGGACGAACCCATCTGAAAGTCTTCCGGGAAGATATCCGGATCCAGTCCCTGCCGGAATCTTTCCACGGGCTCCGTATTGTCCAGCTCTCAGATATTCACCTGGCGGGTTTTTATAAGCATCCGGCCTATATCCGGCGGGTCGTGACCCTGGTCAATGAACTTATGCCCGACCTGGTCTGCTTTACCGGGGATATGGTCCACAACTTTTCTGAAGAAGTCGATCCCTTCACCGGGGTACTGAAAGCTATTAAGGCCCCGCTTGGAAAATATGCAGTTCTGGGAAACCATGATTATGGGGCTTACTACGCATGGAACTCTGAAGAAGAGGAAGCAGCTAACCTGGAACGGGTCAAAGCACAAATCAGGGCCAGCGGCTTTGATCTTCTTTTGAATGAGCACAGGACCATTGCCCTGAAGGGCTATTCGCTGGAGCTTATCGGGGTCGAGAACTGGGGGAAACCTCCCTTCCCCCAGCGGGGCGACCTGCGTAAGGCCATGGCTGGGGTTCACCCCGAACGGGTCAAGATCCTCCTCTCCCATGACCCTTCCCACTGGGATCTTCAGGTATGCCGGAAAGAAGCTATCGACCTGACCCTTTCCGGGCATACCCATGGAATGCAGTTTGGCATTGAGATCGGTAAGTTCAAATGGAGCCCTTCCAGATGGACCTACAGGCACTGGGCAGGCCTTTACAAAGAGAATGGCCAGCAGCTGTATGTGAACAGGGGACTGGGATATACCGGATATCCGGGTCGTGTGGGCATCCGTCCCGAGATTACTCTGCTGACCCTTCAGCCCGGCTAATTCTCCAGCAGATCAAGCAGTTTTTTCGGAGCTCTCACCGGGCGATTGGTCTGCATATCCAAAAATACCAGCACCACTTTTGCCTCATGGGCCAGTCCGCCATCTTCGTTGTAGATCCTGTGAAAGAACTCCATCCGTGCGGCAGGCAACTCTTTCACGGTAGTTTCGATGGTGATCAGCTCGTCGTATTTCAACACCTTCCTGTATCTGGACTCCACCGAGAAGACCGGCATCACAATGCCTGCCTTTTCCAGTTCGATATAGGGCATACCCATCTCCCGGATCATTTCCGTCCGGCCCATTTCATAAAGCCTCCCGTAATTCCCGTAATAAACCACCCCCATCATATCGGTATCGGCATAGAGAACCCGGTATTGAACTCTGCTGGTAGCTGGTCGCATAAATTATTCTTTTATTCCCTCGAGACTAAACAAAAAGGCATATTCCATGGCCGTTTCCCTGAATTGTTCAAACCTGCCGGAAGCGCCGCCGTGCCCGGTCTCCATATTGCAATACATCAGCAGGAGATTGTCATCTGTTTTCATTTCCCGAAGTTTGGCCACCCACTTGGCCGGCTCCCAGTACTGCACCTGACTGTCATGGAGTCCGGTGGTGACCAGCAGGTTGGGATAGTCTTTGGCTTCCACCTGGTCGTAGGGAGAGTAGCTGAGCATATAGTCATAGTACTCCTTCTCATTGGGGTTTCCCCATTCATCATACTCGCTGGTGGTCAGTGGAATATCTTCATCCAGCATAGTGGTCACCACATCCATAAAGGGCACGGCTGCAATCACCCCCCTGTAGAGCTCAGGCTGCAGATTGATCACCGCACCCATCAGCAATCCACCTGCACTGCCGCCCATGGCATAGAGATGCTCCGGACTGGTGTACTTCTCCCGGATCAGGTGTTCGGCGCAATCATTAAAATCGGTAAACGTGTTCATTTTCTTCAACAGCTTTCCATCCTCGTACCAGGGACGTCCGTACACCTGGCTGCCCCGGATATGGGCGATGGCAAAGATAAATCCCCGGTCCAGCAGCGAGAGGCGGTACGACCGGAAGCCCGGATCCATGGTATGACCATAGGATCCATATCCATACAGAAGGGTCGGATTTGCTCCGTTCAATTCGGTTCCCCTGCGGTATACAATACTCATGGGGATTTTCTTCCCGTCGTCGGCTGTGGCATAAATCCGTTTGGCCTCATAAGAGGCCGGGTCGAATGTTCCTCCCAGCACCTCATCCTGCTTCAGAACTGTTTTTTCCTTATTGGCCAGGTGGTAATCCAGGACGGTATTGGGTGTGGTGAGTGATGAATAGCGGTACCTTAATACATCGCTGTCAAACTCGGGATTCACTGAAATGGAGGCCGTGTATACCTCTTCTCCCATATCAATATAGTGCTCCTCACTGCCATCCCAGGGAATTACCCGTAACCTGGTCAGCCCTTCCCTGCGTTCATCCAGCACCAGGTATTCTTTGAAGATCTCCAGCCCTTCCAGAAACACATCCTCGCGATGGGGGATCACCTCCGCCCAGTTCTCCTTCCCTGTTCTTTCAACGGGCGTCTTCATCAGGCGGAAGTTGGTGGCATCCAGATTGGTAATGATATAAAAATGGTCCCCGAAATGGGAAATATTGTATTCCAGTCCACGCTCACGGGGCTGAACCACCCTGAATTCCCCTTCCGGCTTATCGGAAGGGAGAACGCGGAACTCTGTAGTGAGCGTGCTAAAGCAGGCAATCATCATATATGCCTGTGACTTGCTTTTATAAACAATGGTACTGAAGGTCTCATCCGTTTCCTCAAAGACCAGTACATCCTCCGAGGCATCGCTTCCCCTTACGTGCCGGAAAATGGCTTTACTTCGCAGGGTCTCATCATCCTTCCGGGTATAGAACAGGGTCTTGCTGTCGCCGGCCCAGGAGGCCCCTCCCGTGGTCAGGGGGATCTGATCCTCCAGCATGGTCCCGGTCTCCAGGTCCTTGATATAAATCGTATACTTTCTTCTGCTCACCGTATCAATCCCGATGGCCATATACCGGTTGTCGGGGCTCACGCTCAGTCCGCCCACCTGGTAATAACTGTGCCCCTCGGCCATCTCATTCACGTTGGCCAGAATCTCCTCATCAGCTTCCAGGCTCTCTTTCTTCCGGCAGAAAATGGGATACTCCCTGCCTTCTTCATACCTGGTATAATAGAAATATCCATTCTCCTTGTAGGGAACACTTTCATCGTCCTGTTTGATCCGGCCGACAATCTCATCGAAGAGATCCTTCTGGAACTGCGCCGTCCCTTTCATCAGCTCCTCCCTGTAAGCATTTTCCTCTTCCAGGTAAGCAATCACTTCCGGGTTTTCACGTTCCCTGAGCCAGTAGTAATTATCGATTCGTGTGTGACCATGAATGGTCAGCTCCCGGGGTTTCTTTGCAGCAACTGGTGCTTCCATGGATGTGTTTGTTTTACAGGATTATACTGTCAGCACGGCCACCAGGGTCAGCGTGACAGGGATGATTGTTTTCATATAGCCGGGATTTTGGGTTGACTGGCCGAATTTAATGAAAATTCGCGGACCGCTGCTATTTTCCAGGCCCTTTCATGGATAGCTGGATCCGCTTGCGGGCCAGGTCCACCTCCAGCACCCGGACCCTCACATGCTGGTGGATCTTCACGATATCGTTGGGATCCTTGACAAAGCGGTCGGCAAGCTGGGAGATATGGACCAGTCCGTCCTGCTTCACCCCCACATCCACAAAAACCCCGAATTTGGTAATGTTTGTCACGATTCCGGGCAGCTCCATGCCGGGCTTCAGATCCTCCACGCTGTAGACCGTCTGGTCAAATTCGAAGACCTCGATCTGCTCCCTGGGATCCCGTCCGGGCTTTTCCAGTTCCGCCCGGATATCCTTCAGGGTGGGAAGACCGATCCCTCCCTTTACATAACGCTCCAGCTGAATCTGTTTGACCAGGCTTTCATCCCGGACCAGCTGGGTCAGGTCCACCATCAGATCGGCAGCCATCTGCTCCACGATATGATAGCTTTCCGGGTGGACGGCCGAATTATCCAGGGGGTTTTTTGCCCCTTCGATGCGCAGGAAGCCCGCGCATTGTTCAAAGGCCTTCTCCCCCATGCGGGGCACTTTCTTTAGTTGCTTCCTGGAGGTGAATCCGCCAATCTCCTGCCGGTAATCCACCACATTCTGCGCCAGGACCGGTCCCAATCCGGAGACATAGGTGAGCAGGTGCTTGCTGGCGGTATTTACATTCACCCCCACCAGGTTCACGCAGCTCTCCACCACCTCATCCAGGCTCTTCTTCAGGTTCCCCTGGTCCACATCATGCTGGTACTGTCCCACCCCGATGGATTTGGCATCGATCTTCACCAGCTCGGCCAGGGGATCCATCAGTCTCCTGCCGATGGAGACGGCACCGCGCACCGTCACATCATAATCGGGGAATTCGTCCCGTGCAGTTTTCGAGGCCGAATAGATGGAAGCGCCCGATTCATTAACCACATAGACCTCTATATCCCGGGGGAAGCGGATCAACCGGATAAAACGCTCGGTCTCCCGGCTGGCCGTTCCATTTCCGATGGCCACCGCCTCGATCTTGTACTGCTGCAGCAGCGAACTCACCTTGCGGGTCGATCCGGCCCGGTCGGCCTGGGGAGGATGCGGATAAATGGTGGCGTTGTGCACCAGGTTTCCCTGCTCATCCAGGCAAACCAGCTTGCATCCGGTCCGGAATCCGGGATCCAGTGCCAGTACCCGCTTCTGTCCAAGGGGGGAGGCCAGCAGCAGCTGTCTCAGGTTATCGGCAAATACTTTTATGGCCTCCTGGTCGGCCTTCTCCTTGTAAAGGGCTTTATATTCATTCTCCATGGAAGGCTGCATCAGTCGTTTATAGGCATCCCTGACCGCCTGGGCCACCTGCTGACCCCCCTCATACGGGCTCTTTACCCACTGTTCCTCCAGGGCATCGGTCACCGGGCGCGATTCCGGCTCTACCGTCAGCTTCAGGAAGCCCTCCTGTTCGCCCCGGCGCATGGCCAGGATCCGGTGGCCGGGACACTTTTTCAGGGGCTCGCTGAATTCAAAATAATCCCGGTACTTGGCCCCTTCCTCCTCTTTTCCTTTCACCAGTCTGGAGGAAATCACCGCGCTGCGGTCGAAATGATAACGAACGGTTTTTCGGGCCCGCTCATTTTCATTCACCCATTCCGCAATAATATCCCGGGCTCCCTGCAAAGCATCTTCCACACTCTCCACCTCCTCGCTCAGAAAAGAGGAAGCTGCCTTCTCCATATGCATCTCCTGCTGCTTCAGAAGGACCTTTGCCAGCGGCTCCAGTCCCTTGTCCCGGGCCACCGTGGCCCTGGTTTTCCGCTTGGGTTTATAGGGAAGATAGATATCCTCCAGCTGGACCGGGTCGAGACACTCTTCGATCTTTCGTTTTAATTCGGGAGTAAGCTTCTCCTGCTCCCCGATGGTCTTCAGGATGTAATCCTGCCTTTTCTGCAGCTCTTTCAGCTGGTTCAGAGCATCCCTGATCTCTGTGATCTGCACCTCATCCAGGCTGCCGGTATGCTCCTTCCGGTAGCGGCTGATAAAGGGGATGGTGGCCCCTTCCTCCAGCAAATCGACCGTATTTTTCACCTGCCTGAGCGGAATCCCTGTCCGCCCGGCGATCACCTCTTCAAAAACAATCATACTCATTCATATTCATAATACCAGTACTCATTGCCAAACTCAGGAACAAAGGTAGTGATAGAATGCACATCGGAGGAATACCCTCCTAAAAAACCGGCCCCCCCCTCCACATTCGTATAGACAATAACAGGAACTGCAAAAGGATCCTCCTTGGTTTCATAGTGCTTCTGACGGGTCTTCAGATACTTGTAATAGGATTCCGAGATGGAGTGAAGACGGATATCCACCACCGCCGAATCGGCCGAACCCAGAGCATAGCCCATGGTGGATACGCGAAGCGAATACTCCTTGCCATCGATCAGCTGATCGGAAAAGAGGATGCCCTCAGGAGTGTTGGCCTCCACCACCAGATCAGGGGAGCTGACCATCGGATCCTCCGCATAGCGGAATATTTCGGTAAGGGTATAGGTGGAATCCGCTACATAGTATTGCCACTCGCTATTGTGATAAAGAGAATCCACATACTGAACGGTAGTATCTCTCCAGCTGGTGTAGGATTTATCCACCAGCAGGTTCAGCAGATAATAGTTGTCCACGCCTGGCGGATCACGCAGGGTCACATCCATCTGAAACATTTCCTCCGTGTAGCTATAGTACATATCGCCGTACTCCTGAACCACTGTCGAGGTATCCACCGATTGAATCCCTACGGTTTCCGGTATCTCACAACGCGCCGAGACAGTCGGATATCCGGCCTGCTCCACCTCAATGCTCAACTCTTCACCAATGGCCGGACGAAAGCCGGAAGCCAGGAAATAAGCATTTCCGGAATAGTCCATCTGCATAATCCTTTCGCCTCCTCTGAAAAGATTCACGCTTGCGTTTTCCAGGGGTTCCAGGTCCGCATTATCCAGGATATGCCTGGTGCGGCTCACCTGCACCACCACAGTGGAATCCTTGCTCAGGGTACCGTTAAGCACAATCAGTTTATCGGACTCTTCCAGCTCGATAAACAGTACCGATTCACAGGAAGTTGCCAGAAGAAATAGAATCCCGGTTCCCAGTATTAACAGGTGTTTATCTTTTCTCATCATGCTAAAATTCAAAAGAGTAAGAAATGGAAGGGATCATCATAAAGATGCTCAACTGCTTCAGAGCCCGGTTTCCATAGTTATCGTAACCAAAATAGAGATAGAAGGGATTCTGCCTGTTATAGGCGTTATAAAGCCCGAAGCTCCAGGTCTGTGTCCCCCACTTTTTTTCCTTGTGCCGGTTTAATCCCACATCCAGGCGATGATAGGCCGGCTCCCGGTAGGCATTCTTGCCCTTGAAATATTCGATCTCGTCGTAGTAATGATAAGAATAAGGGTTCATGAAAGAGCTGCTGAAGTTGTATTGATCAGGAGCGTAGCGGGAGACCGCCAGGGTGCGGGCCTTACCGGTTCCGTAGACCCAGGTGGCGCTGATATCCGTGCGTTCGTCCAGGCGATACATCAGGACCATGGAAACATCGTGCCGCCGGTCGTAGGTGTAGGGATATACTTCGCCATTGTTAAGATTCTCAAACTGCACCTCGGCTTTGGAAAGGGTATAACCCACCCAGCCCCTGAACTTCCCCACATCCTTCCGGGCGAGGAACTCCAGTCCGTAGGACAGTCCTTTTCCTTCCCGTTCAATCTTGTCCTCCCAGTCGACTCCATACTCAAAGAAACTGGAGCCCTCGGCATAATCGATCAGATTGTTCATAGTCTTATAGTAAGCCTCCAGAGTAAAATACCAGCTATCCTTCAGGTTATATGCCAGTCCGGTGGCATACTGGTAGGAGCTTTGCGGTTTGGTACGGTCCGTGGCCGGCAGCCAGAGATCGGTGGGCAGTCCGATGGTCGCATTGGTCAACAAGTGAATATACTGATCCATTCGTGAAAAGGCCGCCTTAAATGAAAAGTCGGGGGTGATCAGTAACCTGCCGGTAAAACGGGGCTGCAGCGAATGATAAAACTCCCTGTTCACAAAAAAACCGGAATAGTGCAGCCCGAAGTTGGCCCTGATCCTCGTACCAAGCTGGAAATTATCCTCTCCGTACACATAGTATTCATGGGCGTAAATGGGATCGGCGTTGAACTGCAGATTCAAGGTATCGTCGGTCGATTCCAGGGTTTCGATTCCCGGAGAAAAGGTATGATAGAGGTACTTGCCCCCAAAGCGGATGGTATGGCCGGGAAGGGGCCGGTAATCAAAATCGAAAATCCCGCCGTAGTCCTCAATTCCGGAAAAGTAATCATAGGCATAGCCCACATCATACTTCTTATTCACCAGGGTTTGCGTTTCATCAAAGGTATCGAACTTGTAGTTGCTGTATATCAGGGATACATTGCTGAATAACTTATTTCCGTAAAGATGGTTCCAGCGCAGTGCCGTGGTAAAGTTACCCCAGTAGAGTCCCGATTCGGATTTCCGCAGGTACGAGGTATCATTGTCTATCCATTGTTCCTCCTCGTTGATAAACAAACGGTCGCGCCCGTGGTACATACTCAGATAAATCCTGTCCTTATCCGAGAACTTATGATTGATCTTGGCATTCAGATCATAGAAGTAGTAAGCGGTCAGTCCCTCGATCCCGTTCTGTTTATTGATGGCCCGGATGACCGGTCTGGCCAGTACATCCAGGTAAGTTCGGCGGGCCGATACGATAAAGGAGGTCTTATCCCTGATAAGCGGACCTTCCAGGGTTAGCTTGGATGCAATCAGCCCGATGGAGCCTGCACCGTGAAACTCCTTCATGTTCCCTTCCTTCAGACGGATATCCACCACCGAGGAGAGCCTGCCTCCGTAATGCGCGGGGAATCCCCCCTTGGTCATGGTAATATTGGAGATGGCATCGGGATTAAAAACCGAAAAGAATCCAAAAAGGTGATTGGCGTTGTAGATGGGAACCCCGTCCAGCAGGAAGAGGTTCTGATCGGGACCTCCCCCCCGCACATAAATCCCGCTGGTCCCTTCGGTTCCCGACTGCACTCCCGGCATCAGCTGTATGGTCTTGATTACATCGGCCTCCCCCATAAACATGGGAATGGATTTGATCTCCCTGATGGGTATATGCACCGCGCTCATCTGAACATCCTCCACGATATCACGGGGGCGGTTCGTGCTGACCACCACTTCTTCCAGGCTCAGTACCGGCACCAGGGAGATATTCATAGTCTGATTGTCTGTAAGTTTGAAGCTCACCGTATGGCTTCGATACCCGACATAGGAGACCTGCAGCTGCACCTCATCCGAGGGAAGCGTCAGACTGAAAAAACCATACTCATTGGATGAAGTGCCCTTTTCCGATAAACGGTCGTATACGGTTGCAGCAATCAGCTTTTCACCGGTGGTACTATCCTCTATATAGCCGCTGAATGTAAAATTCTGTCCTGAAACACTATTGAACAGAAGTATACTGAGTATTCCGGCAAGGAGCGGAGACCTGTACATGCTTCGTATTTTGATTAAAAAAGATGAAAGGTAGCAAAAGTTCATGTTGTAGGAGAAACGATCCGGTACAATGGTTGCGTATAATTTTAAAAATGTATTTTTACGGTAAAGCGCATCGCTATGAGCAAACACCTGATTGCACCCTCTATTCTGACAGCCGACTTCCTCCATCTGGAACGGGAGATTGAGATGATCAATCGTTCTCAGGCAGATCTCCTGCACCTGGATATCATGGATGGGGTATTTGTACCCAACCTGAGCTTCGGTTTCCCGGTGATCCGCCAGATCAAATCGGTAGCCAGGAAACCACTGGATGTGCATCTGATGGTGGTTCATGCCGACCGCTACCTGGAGGAGTACCGCGATGCAGGAGCCGACTGGCTGACAGTCCACTATGAAGCATGCACCCACCTGCACCGGACCGTTCACCGGATCAGGGAACTGGAAATGAAACCGGCTGTCTCCCTGAACCCTCACACCGATGTGGGCCTGCTGGAACCCATTCTTCCCGATCTGAATATGGTACTGGTGATGACGGTCAACCCGGGGTTCGGGGGACAAACATTTATTGAGGGCTCCTATGCAAAGATCCGGAAACTGAGGAAGATGATTGACCTGGCGGGCCTGGGCACCCTGATCCAGGTAGACGGGGGTGTGACGGAAAGAAACATCGGCAAACTGATAGAGGCAGGGGTGGATGTGTTTGTGGTGGGGAATACCATTTTTTCTGCCGGCGAACCGATCGATATGATTTCAAAACTAAAGAATAAACGATAAAGCATGTATCAACAGAGAAAACCGCGCGATTACCGGGCAATATGGGCCATCAGCATGGTCTTGCTGGCCATAGGGGTCCTGTTAACCATAAGCCTGGCGATGATTCGCCCGCTGGGATACGCGCTCCTGGGAGTCGGGGGTGTGGGACTGGTCATCAGCCTGAGCAATATGGACAAATGGAAAGATAAAAGCGGGAAGGACCATACCAGGCACTTCAACTGAAACACATTCTATGACTTTAAAGCATTATTCTATAATTGGCGTGGATCTGGGTGGGACCAAAGTGGCCGCAGGAAAGATTACCGGGGGAATTCTTAATCAACAAATTTCAGCAAAGATCAACCAGGATTCTGAAGATCCCATGGACGCGGTACGGCTTATGATGAAGCTGATCGCTCAGCTTATGGACAGCCAGGTGCAGGGCATCGGCGTGGGAGTGCCCGGACTGGTGAACCGTGACCGGGGGATTGTATACGATGTTCTGAACATTCCCAACTGGAAGGAGATACCCCTGAAAGCCCTGCTTGAAGAGAAATTTGCGGTGCCCGTATATGTGGATAACGATGCCAACTGCTTTGCCATGGGAGAATACCGCTATGGAGCTTTTGCAGGAAACGATGACTTTGTGGGCATTACCCTGGGAACAGGAATGGGCTCCGGAATCATCAAAAACGGGGCCCTGATCCCCGATGCGCACTGCTGCTCGGGCGAGTTCGGAACCATGTCCTATCTGGATGGAATCTATGAGAATTACACCTGCGGAATGTATTTCAAACTGAAGTACGGAAAAAACGGGGAAGAAGTGGCTTTGAAGGCCCGTGCAGGGGAAGCATGGGCGCTTGCAGCATACCGGGAAATGGGCATGCACCTGGGGAATGCCATAAACACCATTATCATGGCCGTGGACCCGCCTCTGATCGTCATCGGAGGATCTGTGGCCAGAGCCAGGGAGTTTTACCGGGAGGCCATGTGGGAATCAATCCGGAAGATCCCCTTTCCGTCCGTGCTGGAAAATTTTCGCGTCGAGTTCACGGAAACTGCTGACATTGCCATAAAAGGGGCCGCAGCACTTTGCCCGGAATCATAATTATAAACTAAACTTATAAAGTAAAATGGATAAAAAAGTAGGAGTAGGATTGATCGGAGCGGGGTTCATTGGCTCCATACACGCAGATTCCTTCAAAAAAATCAAAGATGCGGACATTCTTGCTGTCATGTCGCCGCCTCCCGGGCAAGCTCAGAAATTTGCAGAGGAGCACCAGATTCCCAGGCACTTTACAGATCTGGATGAGATGCTTGCGCTGGACGAGATTGACATGGTAATCATCGGGGCACCTAATTTCGTCCATAGCGAGATCTGCCTGAAAGCCGCTGCAGCCGGAAAGCACATTGTGGTGGAGAAGCCTTTCTGCATGAATATGAAGGAGGCCGATTTAATGATCACTGCCTGCAAGGAAGCCGGCGTAAAACTGATGTATGCCGAGGAGCTCTGCTTCACCCCCAAATATGTCAGGTTGAAAGGACTTCTGGATGAAGGAGCCCTGGGGAAACCAATCTTGTTTAAACAATCTGAAAAACACGATGGTCCGCATGCACCGCATTTCTGGGATGTGGAACGTTCAGGCGGAGGGGTCACCATGGATATGGGCTGCCATGCCTTCCAGTTCTTCCGCTGGCTGAATGGCAACAATCCGGTCAAATCGGTCTATGCCCAGATGAGCACCACCCTGCACATGGACAAGACTAAAGGTGATGACAACGGCATCATCATCCTGGAGTTTGAAAACGGGGTGACCGCCATGGCAGAAGAGAGCTGGACCAAGCCGGGTGGCATGGACGACCGCGCCGAGATCCATGGCAGCGAGGGAGTGGCCTATGCAGATGTGTTGCAGGGCAATTCCATCCAGACTTACAGCAACAAGGGGGTTGGGTATGCGGTGGAGAAGGCGGGAAACACCATTGGATGGAGCTTTACCATGTTCGAGGAGAACTGGAACTACGGTTTCCCCCAGGAGATGGAACACTTTGTGGATTGTGTGAAGAATGATAAAGAACCACTGGTGACCGGCGAAGACGGGAAGGCCGTGATGGAGATTATTTTTGCCGCCTATGAATCTGCCGGAACCGGAAAAAAGGTAATGTTGCCTTTTCATACCGATGCCGCCAAGCCCTTCGACCTCTGGAAGAAGTAAGCTATGAATATCACTTTCTGCCGCCATTACGGGGAGATGAGCCACCTGGCTGCCTCCCTGGTTCTGGAAGACCTTATCAAAGAGCCCGGACTGCTGCTTTGTGCAGCAAGCGGAAATTCACCGGAGGGACTCTACAGAGAACTGGCCGCAAAAGCCGGTTCAGACAAAGAGTTATGCAGCCGGCTAAGGATCCTGAAGCTCGATGAATGGGGTGGAATCCCGGAAAATCATCCGGTCTCCTGCGAGTATTTCATCAGAAAGAAATTGCTGGACCCTCTGGGGATTCCAATGGAGCGCTACATCACCTTCCGTTCCGATCCCGTGGATCCTGAAACGGAGTGCCAGCGGATTCGCTCCCGGCTGGATAAAGAAGGCCCCATCGATATATGCATACTGGGTTTGGGACGAAACGGACACCTGGGACTTAATGAGCCGGCCCCTGAACTGGAGCTTTTCTGTCATGTGGCCAGACTGACCACAGAGTCCCTGAGCCATCCCATGCTTGCATCCCTGGACAGCAGGCCCGCTTTCGGACTTACCCTGGGAATCAAGGATATACTGGCCTCCCGGAAGATCATCATGCTGGTATCCGGACCGGGAAAAAAACAAGTGGCCGAAAAATTCCTGAAAGAACAGGTTTCAAGCGAGCTTCCGGCCTCCTTCCTCTGGCTGCATCCCCGGGTGGAGTGCCTGGTGGATCGAACTGCCCTGGACTAACTACTCCCTGCCGGCCAGGTAATCCTCCAGATAAGCATACAGAGGAGTCAAAGCTCCGCCTGCGGTGATGGAGGCCCTTTCCAGCATTCCCGTTTGGCGGATCCCAAGCAATTCGGGGATCACATGCTCCATCAGGGCCGAACCGAAATCGGCCGAAGCATCCCGGGGCAGCTCTCCCGGCAAATTATCCACAGCCATCACGGTAATTCTTCCTTCCTTAAAAGCTGCGGTCTCTCTGCCGGAAACGGGATCATAGCCATAAAAAGGCGAAGCAATGGTGGAGGCCCGGATGGTGGATGCAATGGGTCCGTTAATATCACAGGAGATGTCGGCAATCAGGGAAATGGGAACTTTCCCGCCGGCCAGAGCCTCCCTGCTAAGCATCCGTGGTGACCGGGGATCCCAGAAATGACATGCCATAAACAAATGGGTCCGTTCGGCATAGGGTGCAATGCTGTTCTCGTACATCTCCGGATGCTCCATAAAATGAGCAAAGTCAAAGCCGCTTCCATCCTTCCGGCGGGTATAGTGCCAGGGATCTATACGCGTATAGACCGCCTCTTCAAACTCTTCTTTCAGAAAAAGATCCGGTTCCACCCGACGGATCCCGGCCCTTTCCAGAATCTCCTGTGCGCCTCCGGCTACCCGTCCGCCTCCTGTAACCAGGATACGCAGCTTTCCCGCTTCAATCTTCCTTAGCTCCTGATAAAGCTCTTGCAGGTCAAAACACTCATTGGCCGGCTTTAAGGAATAAACGCCTGATAACCTTCCAAAACCCAGTAAGCCGTTATAAGCGCCTACCACCCCTGCCCAGCGTCCGAATGCAACGACCCGCATTCCATCCGCTCCGGTGAGGTATTCGTAGTCCAACAGCCGGATCCCCTTCCTCACCACTTCCTGCAAAAGCCCCCGGTTGTAAGCTTGCTTTTTGGCGGTATGGGAAAAAAAGAGATAAGTCTTCCGGTCAATCAAAGCATCCCGTTTTACCTCCTTGACCCCCATCAATACATCACAGGAAGAAAGATCCTCGGCAAGGGCCAGGCCCCCGGCCTCATACTCGTCGTCTGAGAAACAGCGGAAACCGGAGGGCTGCACCCGTATATCCAAGTGAGGGTATTTTGCCAGAAGCGAGCTACATTGAGCCGGAGTCAGTGGAACACGCTTATCAGGGGGCGACTTGGTTTCGCGAACAATCCCAATGCTTATCTTTTGCATACACGAATATAAGAGATATTCGTGTATCCGCGTCCCGTTCCAGTATGCTAAAAAGAAGCTCCGCTTCCTTTGATCCAGTCTTCCATAGTCTGTCCCAGGCTCTCCATGGATACATATCCCTGTTCCAGCGGAAGCTCCCGGGATTGCAGCCCCACCTGCTTCAGATAGGCCACAAAACCTTCGTTAAGCATGCGTCCGGCAAGCAAGGGGAACTCGAAGAGATCGGGCCGGCTTTTTTCATCATCCGGGTTTTTATAATTTCTCAGACAGGACTTCTCCGAGGAGGAAAGATAGATCCGGCAGGCCATGGGCCTGGCATCATAAACCTGGCAGCTTCCTGCTTCCAGGAAAGGACAGGCAACCCTTATTTTCAACTGCTCTTCCAGGGATCCGTTTCTGGACAGCAAGGTTTTCTGCCTGGCCCGATCCAGAACTTTGTCCCTTTGTTCTTCTGAGAGATCTTGCCCTGCATAATCCCGGAGATATAAAAACTCATGGCTTACGGCAAACACTTCCTGGTGACAACACCAGGCACAGCCCTTCCTGCATTCGGCAGACACACCCTCCCGGGCTGAACGCTTCAGAAAAGAACCCAGTAAATCATCCACAGACTGATAGAGCGAAGCGATGGCCCGCTTTAGATTGACTGCCGTAAGCTCCTGATCCAGATGTTCATGTGCCAGGCGATAACCATCCCGGTAAAAGATCCGCCTGATTTCCTTCAGATCCATCCTATTCCGGCGGAGAGGGGGGATTGGTTTCCAGCCACTCTTTCAGATTGGCCAGCCCCAGTTCGAAGCTTTGTTTCAGGAAGATTTTCCCAAACATCATTCCCAGTCTGCCTATGGGATAAGCGGTCTCCTGGCTGAAGGACCAGGTGACATGGGTCCCCCCGTCCACTGGCTTAAACCTCCACTCTACCAGGGCCGGTTCCTCCACTTCACCGAACCAGAGGGACGATTCTATGTATTCGTTCTCCACGACAGAAATCACTTCCATGCGACCCGAACCTATTCTCTGTCCCTCCCAGGAATAGGTGGACCCCACATATCCGCCGGCAGGTTCAAGTCTCATATCGGCAGTGCTATCCTGGGTGTACCAGGGATCCCATTCATACCTGCTGTTAAAGGATGCCACGATGGGAAATATTTCTTCCGGCTGCAGGGCAATGGTGGTTTCTGCGCTCACTTCGGCAGTGGCGGATGAGAAGAGGGGAACAATCAGAACAGCTGCTGCCAGCACCAGGGCAATGATCAGAATAATTCGCAATGCTTTCATAGGATAATTTATTGGTTTTTACAAACTATAACAACAGCTTGCGGGCAGATGTTCTGTCCGGTTTCATGGAAGAATTCCTTGGAATGGATGAGGTGGTCAGAATCCGACGGGGTATTTCATAGCTGGAGAGCGTCCCTGAAAGCTGTTCCAGCCATTTATCCAGTGGTGGACGCTTGTCCGGATATTCCACCAGCAGGACCAGCCGGTTCCCCAGTTTTCTGTCCGGTTCGGACAGCACCAGGCACTCGTGTCCGAGGCACTCCCGGATCTGCTCTTCCAGCACTTCAGGAATGATTTTGATGCCCCCGCTGTTGATCAGATTATCGAACCTTCCCAGCCAGGTAAACCCGTGTTCTCCGGGATGAATTTTTACCAGGTCGTTGGTGATCAGCCGACCGGAGGTGATCCCGCTAAGCTCCACTTCCAGGCAACCCCTCGAGTCGAGTCCGATCTGCACCCCTTCCAGTAACTTAAAAAAGGGATCTGCCTTTCTACCATTGATCCTTCGCAGGGCAAAATGGGTATAAGTCTCCGTCATCCCGAAGGACTCATAGATCTGAGGTGTTGACAGGGTCGAAAGCCTCCCGCGGGTGGCAGGGTGGAGTTCCCCGCCTCCGATAAGCAACTTGGCGATTCTTTCAAGGGGATCGCCATACTGGAGCGACTCCTCGATCTGAAGGGGGACCATGGCTGCAAAATCAAGCGGTACTCCAATATGCTGCAAAGGTCTGGAAGAGGGTTCCACGAGCAGCAGGTCCAGTCCACCCAGCAGTGCCCGGACAAGCATCATCTTGCCGGCGATATAGTGAACCGGCAGGGCGAGCAGCACCCGGTCTCCCCTCCGCAGGTTAAAATATCGGATGGTTCTCCCGGCACTCCGGATCATGGCTTCCCTGGAAAGGATGAAAGATTTGGGATCTCCGGTAGAGCCGCTGCTCTTCTGCAGGACCGGAGCGCCACCCGGATCCAGGAACAATCCCAAAAAGGAGAACAGCTCTTTCCTCCATGCCGGCACGGAAGAATCGGCCGACTGCTCTCTGCAGTAAGCCCGCAATCCGGGCAGCGTATAAAACGCTCCCTCCAGTTGAACGGGTTCTCTGATAGCCTCGTTGATATTCACTTTTTGACAGGATTCAGATTCCAGGGTACTTCAGGCCGGTACCATAACCGGTCACCGCTCATTTGCAAAGGCGAGGCTATGTTGTTGGTATACAGAGCCCCGGTGCCCAGACCCTGGTGCAGGCTTACCCCCCGTTGCCAGGTCCACTGCGCAATGGCATTCAGGCCAATGCTGGACTCCAGGGCAGAGGTGATCCACCAGCCGGCTCCATATTCCCCGGCCAGCGCGATCCAATGGGAAGTCACCGAGAATCCCCCCAGTAATCCGGGTTTCAGAACAAGATAGGCAGGCTTTACTGCCTCAAGCAGCAAGTGCCTCTGCTTCGCATCGCTAATGCCGATCAGTTCCTCGTCCAGGGCCACCGGGATGGCAGAGCCGGCACAGAGCCCGGCCAGTTCCTCCTTCTGGCCGGGGGCAATGGGTTGCTCAACGGAATGAATGCTGAAGCGGGAAAACTGCTCCATTTTTTCCAGGGCTTCACCTGGTTCCCAGGCCCCGTTGGCATCCAGCCGGATCTCCAGGTCGACCAGGCCAAACTCGGTGCGGATCCATCTCAAAAGCTCCAGCTCCTCCGAAAAGTCCAGAGAACCCACCTTCAGTTTTAATACCCGGAATCCAAGTTGCATTTTTTTCCGTATCTGACTGATCATAAATGCCTTGCTTCCCATCCATATCAGTCCATTGGTCGGAATGCCTTCCAGTCCCCGGGTAAAAGATGATTCATAGAGAATCCTGAGCCCTCCCGTTTCCAGGTCCCGTACAGCCGTTTCCAGGGCAAACTGAACTCCCGGCAGGGAAGGGAGCCGCTGCAGGGGATCCATCTCCCCCCGGTTGATCAGTTTGCAGATATGGTCAAGCTGGATCCCCATCTCCTCCCCGTCCTCCATACTGAGTCCGGGAATATAGGATACTTCGCCCTTACCCTTTTTACCCTCTTCGTTTTCCAGTTCAATAAACCAGCAGGGTTTCTCCTCCAGTACACCCCTGGAGGTTCCTGCGGGCCTGACAAAGATCAGGGGATAAGTGATATATGTGGCCCGGACCATTTAAAGCACCAGTCCGATTCCAAAAGAGATGGAGAAGAGAAGGGTGGCCATAGCCAGCCTCTTCAGCTCCCTGTTAAGTTCCAGGGGCACTGTATTGGTAATCACCGTATTGATATCTGAGATCAGGAGCGGGACCGGAAGCAGGAAAATCAGCTGGTAGTAGGATTCGAAATGGAGTGTGGTATAAATCACTGCCAGCACCAGTGCGGTCAGGAGTAGAACCACGTGATAGGTCTTGGCCCACCGGACCCCCATTCGAACGACCAGAGTATTCTTCCCATTGACGGCATCATTTTCACGATCCCTGAGGTTATTCAGGTTCAGCACTCCTGCACTGAATAGGCCCACAGAGGAGGCTGGCAGCAGGATGGTAGGATGAAGGGAATGCGTATGAAGGAAATAGGTTCCGGCCACCCCCAGGATTCCGAAATAGACAAATACCATAATGTCACCGAATCCCACATAACCATAAGGTCGTTTACCAATGGTATACTTGATTGCTGCAAAAATAGCGGAGAAGCCAAGAAGGAAAAAGAGTGCAAAAAGCAGCATTTCATCCCCTCTGAGGCCGAACCAGATCAGCAGCGATCCGGAAATAAGACTGAGCAGAACAAATACTACGATCATCCATTGGATCTGGCGGTGCGACACCAGTCCGGCCTGGGTGACCCTCAGGGGCCCCAGCCGGCGTTCGTTGTCGGTCCCTTTGCGGGCATCTCCGTAATCATTGGCCAGGTTTGAAAGGATTTGCAGAAACAGCGTGGTCAGCGTGCCAAAAATAAAGACGCCCCACCGGAAACGGTTTTCAGCAAATCCCAGCAGGCTGCCCAGGGTGGTGGCAGAAACAGCCAGCGGCAGGGTCCGCAGTCGAAAAGCCCGGAGCCATATTTGGGTCGTATTCATCCGAGTACAAAACTAATGAAAATCTTTGAGTTGAGTGCTCAGGGCAATTTGGGAAACTGATCCCAGTCCGGATCCCTCTTCTCCAGGAAGGCATTCTTACCCTCCTGGGCCTCCTCGGTCATATAGTAGAGCATGGTGGCGTTCCCCGCCAGCTCCTGGATCCCGGCCTGTCCATCCAGTTCAGCATTGAGTCCGGCCTTGATCATCCGCAGGGCAATGGGACTGTGTTTCATGATCTTGTTGCACCATTCCACGGTGGTATTTTCCAGCATATCCAGCGGAACCACCTTGTTGACCAGGCCCATTTCCAGGGCTTCAGCCGCCGTATACTGTTCGCACAGGAACCAGATCTCCCTGGCCTTCTTCTGTCCCACATGCCGGGCCAGAAAAGAGGAGCCGAAACCCGCATCAAAACTGCCCACTTTGGGCCCGGTCTGACCGAAACGGGCATTTTCAGAGGCAATGGAAAGATCGCAGACCACATGCAGTACATGTCCGCCTCCGATGGCATAGCCGTTTACCATGGCAATGACCGGTTTGGGAAGGCTTCTGATCTGCCGCTGAACATCCAGCACATTGAGCCTGGGCACTCCGTCTTTCCCCACATAGCCAGCAAAACCTTTCACATTCTGATCCCCTCCGCTGCAAAAAGCCTTCTCACCTTCTCCCGTAAGGATCACAACCCGGATCTCGGCTTTCTCCCTGCAAACTACCAGGGCTTCACTGATCTCCCGCGTCGTATCGGGAGTGAAGGCATTATAGTATCGGGGACGGTTGATGGTGATCTTTGCGATCCCCTTGCAAAAATCAAACTTTATCTCTTCAAATTCCCGGAGGCGAAGCCACTCTCTTTTCTCCATCTCTTACAAATAGTTAACTGAATAATTCTTTAAAGATAAGACTATTTTCACTGGCGGTTGTATCCACTTCAAGCACTGCCAAAGCTTTACCTGAAGAGAACAGGGCGCCGGTCAGGCCTTCCAGTTCCGTATAAGAGGCAACACGTCCGAAACTCCTGCCAAATGCCCCGCAGAGCAGCTCCAGCGATACCGGGTGCCGGGTCACACTGAACTCCTCAAAAAAGCTCATCTGGTCGGGCCCCTCCAGCAGACGGAATATGCCCCCGCCGCCATCGTTCAGCACCACAATCTTCAGATTTTCCGGGAAGTCCTTGTTCCACATTCCATTGGAATCATATATAAAACTAAGGTCGCCCAGAAGCAGCAGGTGCAGCTGGTCCGATACCATGGCCGCTCCCACTGCTGCCGAGAGGGAACCATCTATCCCCGAAGTACCCCGGTTGGAATAATACTCCAGATCCTTTCTGGCAGGCAGCAGTTGTGAATTCCTGATAGTGGTGCTGTTACCCAGGTGAATCACCGTTTGGGGCGGAGCAGCGGACAGAATTCTGGAAACAGCAGTAAGGTTCCCGAATGCCGCCTGCTGAAGATAGCCTGAAGCACGCCTGATCTCCCTGTCTTCAATCTCCTTCCATAAAGGCAGGTAGGTGTTGCCTGTCCCGGGGGAGTCCCCCCTGATGTTCAAACGGGAAAAGCTCTGAAAATCATCCTCCAGCTCTAAAAGCTCCACAGCCTCCAGAGATTCAACAAATAGTCTCATCCGCTTGGAGACCACCTGTCGGCCAAAGGCAATCACCAGGTCGGGCCTCAGGGCCGCCCGTTCCTCTTCCGAAGCACCTGAGAGAACAAGCTCCGGAGTGGAAATAAACAGTTCCGAGGCCAGGTTGGAGATATTCTCAGCCACTACCACTGTTTGGCTGGAGCTCAGGAGCTGCTCCAAATCTTTTTTCAGAGCAGCATTCCTTTTCCCCATACCAGCCAGGATCAACACCTTTTTTCCGGCCAGATCGACGGAAGCGACCGAAGCTCCTGCCGAACCGGGAAAACCCTGGCCGGACTCCGCGTCGCTTCCTGTCAGAATGGAAGGAGGAAGCGCTTCATAAAGCGGTTCCAGGAGTGGCAGGTTCACATGCACAGGACCCGCAGGATCAGAGAGGGCTTCCCTGAACAGCTGTTCCAGGGCCTGGAGTGCATGTACCAGATCCTTCTCTTCCCTGACCTGGGGCGGAAACTCAAAAAACCCCTTTGAGAAATTAAAATAGGGGGCACGCTGATCGCAGATCTGATTGTTAAACTGGGAAAGAATCTCCCGGGGACGGTCGGCGGTAAGCACCAGCAGGGGGATTTGTTGTTGAAAGGCCTCAGTGAGTGCCGGGGAAAGATTCATCACAGCGGTACCGGAGGTGGTAAGCACCACCACCGGCTCATTCAGTTGCCGGGCCATCCCCAGAGCCACATACCCGGCCGAACGTTCATCCACCACACTGTGGCATTGAAAGCGCTTATCCATGGTAAGCAACTGGATAAGCGGTGCATTCCGGCTTCCGGGAGCAATAACCGCATGCCTGGCTCCGGTTTTTTCCAGGAGGGACGCCATTTCGGAAATATGTTGAAGATGATGCATGGACCTTACTCTTCAATTTTTATGTAGGTACTCATGATCTTCAACAGGGAGAGTGCCTTCAGGTGTGTCTCGCTCCACTCTTCAGCCGGATCCGATTCCAGGGTGATCCCCCCTCCGATGTAAAGTGAGATATACCCGGGCCTAATCTTCATGCACCGCAGGTTTACAAACAGGTCGATCTCACCGTGAGGCAGGATGGGACCCAGGAATCCGGTATAATAGTCCCGGTCGTGGGGTTCCAGCTGCTTAATAAAGCTGATAGCATCCTCCTTGGGCTGACCCGCCACAGCCGGTGTGGGATGCATGGCTTCCACAAACTCCCACAGTCTGCCATTTAACCTGGCAAAGTCGAGGGAAAAATCGGTTCGAAGGTGCAGAAGGTTCCCCGCCTTCTTCACATAGGGGGAGCTTACCCGGTAGTCTTTCACTCCGAAAGCTCTCAGGACATCATGAATGTAGCGGGTTACATATTCCTGCTCCAGCACCTCCTTGGCAGTCCACTTGTTGATATCCAGGTGTTTCTCGGCATAGGGCCTGGTTCCGGCCAGCGACACCGTGGAAAACTTTTTCTCCCGGAGCCTGAGCAGTGGCTCGGGTGAAGCGCCCAGCCAGAAGTGTTCATCGCTTTTGAAAAGATAAGTAAAGGCATTGGGATGTCTTCTGCACATGGCCTGGAAGAGTCTGGGTACAATCCTCCTATGATCACCCTTCACCAACCTGATCCGGGAAAGCACAGCCTTTTGAAAGGCGCCGGTGGCAATGGAAGATTTAATGGCATCCACCTGCTCCATATAAGCCTCCCTCCCAGTCACCACAGGAGCAGGTCCATTCCATTCCGGAGGAGGCCTGGAATCAAGTTCCTCCACGGTCCGGATGGTCTCCCGGGTAATCTTATCTCCATCGATCACCAGGTCGGGTTTAATCAGTATATAGCGGTGGCCGTTCCGTATATCAAAGGGGGCCATGATAAAACCGGTCTCTCCGGAAATATCCCGGATACTGAAGCCCTCCAGATTTCCGGGAGTGGTTTGTATATAGGTCAGGGAGTGTTCGTGCTGGGGCAGGCGAAAGGTAACAAAAGGGAGATTTTTGGAAATGGCGGCGTTATGAATAGCTATCAGACCTTTGTTCATAGTGCTTGCTCAGCCTTCTGCTTCCGGCTTTCTTGGTTTAATACTATTGGTAACGCGGCTGATTGAAATAAGTTTGCCCTGATCATCTTTAATTGTCACATCCCAGATATGTTTGAAATCAGCTTTTACCAGCAGGGTGGCTTTTGCAAAAAGAGTCCCCTTCCTGGCAGGGGCAATATGCTGGCTGTTGACCACACTGCCCAGAACAATAAACTGATCCGGATCCACCAGCAGGTAGGATGCGGCACTTCCCACGCTTTCCGCCAGAGAGATCAGGGCTCCACCATGCACCACTTCCATGGGCTGGTATAGCTTTGGGGTAATGGGCATCATGGCCTCCAGACTGCTCTCGGTAGCCCTGGTAAACACAATTCCGAGCAGCTCCATAAAGGTCTCTTTACAGGCCCTGTTAATTTGATCAATAGTCATCCTTAATTCTCCGGATCCAAATATACAATTTCTTCCTATCTCTTTTCCAGTACCAGCAACATCACCGATCCCAGGAAAAAGGATTTACTCCGGATCAACTTAAATCCGGCCACATCCAGGATCATTTTCATTTCACCGATCGTATAGTAGTTTTTGGAAGAACTGGCCAGGTATTTATAGGCCTTCAGGTTGCCCGATATAAATCCCCCCAGGTAAGGTAGTATAAAACGAAGGTAGAAATCGTTAAAAACTCTCCAGAGCGGACTTTTCGGTTTACTGCTCTCCAGCACCACCAGCTGTCCGCCTGTTCGAAGCACCCTGTATATCTCCGAAAGGTGTCTGAAAGCCCTGGAATTTTCGTAGACCAGGTTCCTGAGTCCAAAGGTGATCCCTATGGAGTCGAAATGGCCATCCTCAAAAACCATCTCTCCGGCATCTCCCTCCAGGAAGTTTATGGAGGGAAGGCTGATGCTTTCTTGAAGTTCGCCCTGCTTCCGCCGGGCCTCTCTGAGCATCTCTCTGCTGAAATCAAAGCCGGTAAGCACAAGCTCTTTGTCACTTGGATGCGATTGCCGGGCCAGTTCGAGTAGAAAATCGCCCGTACCGGTGCAAAGATCCAGCACCCGTTGTGGATGGCTCTGTAAAAGTTCACTGGCCGCCTTTCTTCGCCAGGACCGGTCTCTCCCGAAGGTAAATATCCTGTTCACCCGGTCGTAGGTCCTGTGAATATCCTTGTAAAAATCGTGCAGTGGATAGTCTTTCTGCTGCTCCATCATAGAACATGTTGAAGTAGCAAAGATATCATAAATAAGGCTTTCTATTCCACCAGAAACTCCGAAGATGCAGAGAATACCTCACCGCCGGGCAAAACTCCCCGGACCTGTATTAGATATTTTCCCGCTTGTTCAGGGGCCCGGAAAGAAACCTTTGTCTGTTTGTCCCCTTCCAGCCGGATATCAGCTGCCCAGAAAACGGTGTTCCTGGCATCCGGCACCCTTTCTTCCGTGAGAGACGGTGATGCCGTGATTACATTCTCAGGCTGAAAGTTCTGGTAATCAAAAAAGTATGATCCTTTTGGAAGGTCTATCCCGGCCATATCGCCCTTCCTGGAATGGATGGCAAGTACGCCCCCGAAAGCCACATTCCCCTTCAGGTAGATCTCATTGATCAGGTCTACCCGTTCGATTTTTTCAGGCGACAGAGCCAGCAATGCCTGATGATCAAATACAGAGATATGATCGATCATGATCAGAGGATTATAAACCCGGATGGACTCATTGGAGCTCAAAACTCTGATTCTGGTCTCTCCCCCCTTCTTGTAAAACTGCAGTTCCGGAACCAGATTTATAAATACCTCCTCCAGGTTGGGTAAGCGTATATAATCGTCAATGTACAGCCGTTTTACCCTGGTCCCGTAAAAGGGAATTCGCTTACCCTCTGCGACAGTCTCCTGGAAAGGAACTTCCGCAGGGCTAAGGGCCTGACTGAATGCATTGGATATCTGCATGTTCAGGGTGATTTTCCTGGCGATCTCCCTTTCATAATCCGTCAGATGGAATGTTTCAAAGGGAAGCCCCATGGCCCTGGAATCAAATTCCTCATCGATCCGGACTTCCAGTCCGCTCTCCTTTTCCTGTTCCGGTGTTACAAAAAATTCCAGTCTTTCTCCCTCAGCAGCCGGAACCGTGAGTATAAACCTTCCGTTTATATCCGACATGGTCGCGAAAAAGTCCGGTTCCTTCCCCAGCAAAGCAAAATGCAGGGTTGCATATGGCACCGGCTGCAAATCCGGACTCAGCACCGAACCGGATATACTGATCCCATTGCCCAGGTCAGGAAGGAATGCCACCCTGAAGCTGTCCCTCTCCTGATCCGGAAAGCGGTACGATCCGCCAATCAGGTCAATGGCACCCTCCGGAGCCACTGTAAGGCAACATCTTAACTGATCCAGTAAAACCGAGGAAGCAGCATTCAGGCAAAACTCCACCTCCTGTCCGCTCTGATATGCGCCGGAAGCGGTGGAACACTCCAGCACACCCTCCTTAAATATAAGCTGATCTGCGCTGACATACGAAGCTCCCTGATCGTCCAGAACAAGCACTTCAGAGCGATAGGGATTAATAATCTTCAGGGCCGTATAACTGAAATCCTGAGGACCCCGGTTTCTCATCCAGCGGGTATAAGCCTTTACATAGTAGTTGCCCGTAAGCGATTCGGAAGGAATACGAAGGGATCCCTCCGCCTTTCCGCCCGCAATCCTGTATTTACTCTGAACCAGGGGAGTTCCGTCCCCTGCAATCAATTCGACATAGAGCACACTGCTCCAGGGACTTCCTTCCGGAAGCCCGGAAACTGCATAATCGGCCATGAAATAAATGCTTTCATTCACCGAATAGAGGGAGCGATCGGTAAATAGCTGAAGCTCCTCCTCTATGTTCAAAGCTTCTTCCCGGTAGTCCGGGTCATAGGGTGTTTGTGCCAGGACCGATCCGGAGCTTATTCCCGCCAGGATGGCAAAAACCAGTAGTCGATATGCCTGTTTAAATTTCTTCATTTACCAGAAGTCGGGTATTTTATTGCTTCCTCCACGCAAAGTACAGTCAAAACAGCTTTTCTGGGCCCAGAGCCATGGCGGTCCCGGTCCAATCAGAGCGAGCGAATAGAGGTAATAGTATTCATCATACATGAACTTGCTGTTGTCCACCAGGGTATCCAGCACGCAGGTATACCCGCTGACGGGGAAACTCAGATCCGTCTTATCCACTACAATGCGGTCATCCCGGATCTGTGTGGCATAAAAGCAGCCCAGGACTTTTTCATAGTCCGAGTTCACATTATAGATATTACCCAGACTGCTTGATGGCTGGGTCTCATACAGACTGCCTGAGCTTGCCGACTGGGCTGCCAGCTTTTGCCAGTACTCATAGGCCTGGTCGGTGAGAGAGTGCTGTTCCACCAGCAGATTGTAGCGCTCGGTCAGCCTCGGTGTCTGGGTGGATACATAGTGCAGCTTATTCTGATAAATATTGTTTTCCGAGAGCAACTGGGTGGAAGCGGCATAAACGCTTGTGATAGTCTCGGTCATGTAGCAGGTGGAAACCGTATCTCTGATATAAGGAATGTTCTCTCCCCGGTAGCGGACATATTGAGCCGTGAAGGGCGAATGATATTCCCAGGTGGCAATGGCCTTCCATCTGTAATTCCGGGAGCCCCCCTGCTGGCCCCTTACATCGTTATAAAACTGAATTCCGTACCAGCTCTCGTCCGGGTCCTCCCCACTGGAAACTTTCTCCACCCAATACAGGGAATCGATGGGTGGGCAGGCCAGAAGGGTGTCGTAATCGGATGCATATACCTCATTGGACGGAGTGATCACCTGAACCGCGTATGATTTACCCACTGACAGGAAGGACTCGTCCAGCCAGGCTTCATAAATCCCGTCCTCCTGCATGCTTTCCGCATAAAACTCCGTGTTCCCTTCATTATCCTGTACCGTCACCACGCATCCTTTAACAGGTCTGTAGACAGGATTATTATAGGGAGTGGAAACAGAGACGGCAACCTGGTATATCCCTGGCCTGTCGCTGATCATCCCTTCAATGACCATCACCTCCTGGGTCTCATTGATCACGGGATTATAAGACTCTATGCAGGAGTGGCAAAGCAGTACAATCAGCCCGATGATAACAAATCTATTCACTGGCATAGTTCCCTAATTTAAAGTTCCAGGAGAGGGTAATCACGGTCTGCCCGAAAATGGAGAGTTTGTAACCGTTAATGCTTCCCCCGTCATTCTGGAAATAGACAGAATAGGCATTTCTTCTCCCGGTCACATTATAAAAATTAAGCATCCAGTAGGAGTGAAACAGCTTTCTCTCCTTCAGGTTTCCCTCCAGGTTGATGGAGAGGTCTACCCGGAAATAATCCGGAATCCGGTAACTGTTCCTGCTGGCATAGTCGACAAATTGCATTCCGTCAATATAGTATATAGATACCGGGTAGGTAACCGGCCGTCCGGTAGTGTAAACCATATTGGCTGAGAAACTGAGCCTCCGGTTCAGCTTCACATTGCTTACCACACTCAGATTATGAGGACGGTCGAAATTGGAGGGATAGGGCTCTCCAAGATTAATTCGTTCACTGGGTATGGGAGAGTCGACTTCCATGATGGAACGGGAGTAGCTATAAGCCACCCAGCCGCTCAGTTTTCCGGCGTTCTTCCTGAACAGAGCCTCGAAACCGTATGCATCCTGTTCTCCCTGCAGGGTCACTGTTTCCACGTGTGGTGTACTGATGAAACTGGCTCCATCGCGGTAATCCACCACATCATGGATCTTCTTATAATAGACCTCCAGTGAGGTATTCAGTCCGCCTTTTGGAAAATCCTGATAGAATCCCAGCGAAAGCTGATCTACAAAGGGCGGTGAGATGTTGTAGTCGCAAAGCTTCCACTGGTCGGTCGGCGAGATGGCAACCGTATTACTAAGCATAAACAAGAACTGGTTGACCCGGTTGTAGGAAAATTTCAGGGAATTATTGGCTCCGAGCATAAAATTCACGGCAAGCCGGGGCTCCAGCCCTGTATAGGCTTTAAGCACTTCAAAGGGCCTTGAATCAAACACATCCACTACACTGCCCGGCTGAAGCGCCTGTCCCTCCCCGTAAACCCGGACCTCACCCGGACCAAGTGAAAGAAAAGTCGCAAAGCGGAGCCCCCCGTAAAGAGTGAGGCGGGGAGTCAGGGAGATCTCATCGGCCAGGTATACGGCAGTTTCCACCCCGTTATCCAGTCCGAGTTCGACCGGCACACGCATGGAGATATCGCCGTAAGGAAGAACCTTGCCCCGGTTCAGTCTGTACAGAATGGCATTCCCGCCAAAGGTCAGCTTGTGCTTTCCAAGGGAAAGCCAGGCCAAATCGATCTTTGTTTCATAGTGGTCAATTCGGTAGGACTGGGTCCATGCCTCCGAAGCCACCTGTTCATCAATGGTGCTGAAATCATAGGCGCCGTAGACCAGTGCCAGGTCTCCGGTAAGCCTGGAACCAATTCTACGCCGGATGTTGAGCGATCCCCCTGCATTGTTATACTCGTACTGGTTAGTGGAGCCCAGCCTGAAAAAGTCGTGACTGAAATATCCGAATGCCTTGACCAGCGTCTTCTCTCCCGGTTCCCAGGTCAGCATGCCCGACAAATCGTTAAAACTGGCCTTGCTCTCCCTCAGCTGGGGGTCCTGCAGCTTGTCGAGGATCCAGTCTGAATAGGTGGAACGCCCGGCCAGAATAAAGGAGCTCTTTCCTTTCTGGATGGGACCTTCCACCGAAAGGCGGGCCGTTACCGGGCTTATTCCTCCCCGGGCGGTATACTTATTCAGGTTGCCCTGACGTGCCGTTAAATCAAAAAAGGAGGCAAGCCGTCCGCCATAGGAGGCCGGCAGATTACTTTTATAAAGGGTGAAGTCCTTCACAATATCGGGACTGAAAGAGGTGAAGAAACCGAAAAGGTGGGAACTGTTATACACCGGGACCTTGTTCACATAAATCATATTCTGGTCTGCTGCACTGCCTCTTACGTTAAAACCCGCCGCTCCCTCTCCAACCGTCTGAACACCGGGCAGCATCTGGATCACTTTCAGGATATCCTTCTCTCCCATGACAACGGGAACTTCCTTCAGGACTTTGTAATTGAGGCGGTCAAAACCCATCTGAGTTCCCCTGACATTGTGGTACCTGTTGGCCTGGACGACCACCTCGGTAAGCGCAATAACACTTTTTTCCATGGTGATGGCCAGATCGCCGTCTGAAAGAACCTCCAGGTAGTTGTTGCGGTCCTCCATTCCCATGCATTTAAACTCAACGGAATATTTGCCCGGCCTGACCACCATGTTAAAGCGGCCGTCCACATCGGTGGCCGTACCTCTCTTCAACTCTTCAAAATACAGGGTGGCCCCGACCAGGGGATCACCGGTTTCCACGTCCGTGATCTTTCCGTGCAGGACAGCCACATTTTTGCCCCCTCCTTCTTCCCTGCTTCCGACAGTGATGGTTTGCAGCATTCCTGCCTTCCGTCCGTCTATGTATCGTTGCTCCGTGGAGGTAAGCCCTGCCCCTTCCCCCTCTTTCATCTGATCTACCTTGCCGGCCGATCCCGAATATTCCGGGAGCCTGTGCACAAAAACCTGCTGATTGGACAGGTAAATCTGTTTCTCCCCTTCCACATGATAATAAAGACCCGCCGGCAGAAGGGTCCGGTCGAGGGTCCTGCGAAGCGAGATCTCCTCTCCCGAGGCTGTTACTCTCACGCCGCGGATCCAGTTCTCCAGGAAATAAAAGCGAACCCCGGTTTGCTGCTCCACATCGTTTACGAACTCCCCGAAAGGAACATCCTGGAAATCCCCCCTGAACAGGATATCTGAATTCTGACCCCGCAGGGAAAAGGGGATCATGGCCATAATCAGCAGGGAAAGGTGAAGTAACTTCCTCATCCGTTTACTTCCTTTAATAAGTTACTTGCTGCCATAATTAAAAGTTCCAGCTGTTCCACAGAGGCGTCCCTGATCCGGATATAGTTACTCCTTAGAAGTCTCTTCAGGTCTTTCTGAATGGCTTTGGGAAAAAGCTTCACAAAGCTCTTGTTATTTTGAAAGGAATAGACGGAAGCATCCAGTTCCAGCAGGAAATCTCTTTTGGGCGGAGTATACTCCTCGATAAATCTGGAATCTCCACTAAGCGGAACCAGAATTTTCTTCCACTGGATATAGAGGATTATTCGCCCTTCACCCAGGACCTGGTAGAACTGCTCCCCGGCCTGCTCCTCCAGAGTCAGCCTTCTGAAAAAGTTCTTTTCAATAGTAAATTCATCCAGCCGGTCACCAACGAGGATCACCTGGTTCTCTGCACCGTTCATGGTCCGGTATTCTACCTCCACCTGCTGGGCATGAATATCATACTTAAGCCATATCGGACTGTACAACCTGCCGCGAATGGTAACAGAACCCTGGTGGGCCCATCCCTGCAGGAGGTATGGATGCCCCATGCTGCCCGGATGTTTGTTGTAGTACTGCATCCCGTTCACCAGCTCCTGGTCCTGTCCGTATGCCCAGGCCACCAGCTCATTATAGTCAAAGGATGACTCTCCGGAAGACTGCTGGCCGTGCAGGGATATAGAAATCAAACAAAAGCCAAAAACGGCTGTCAGAACAAGTCCTCGCAAATCAGGTCCCATTTATAGAATATCACAGTTTATTTTCAGGTCAGTTTCCACTTTGACTGGTCAAAGTGGAAAAAGTTTAATTACTTCGCTAATTTCAGGAATTCCCCGGCCTGCCCGAACCATCCTTATACCCTGTTATCAATAATAACAGATTAAAGTTTCGCACTTATTCTTTAAGCACATGATTTCAACCAATTACGGTTTGACTTCATATGATATGTGTTAGTATTTCAGTCATTTATCTTTTCCATTTTCAGTTATGCAGCATTCTGCAGGTCCGGTTCCTTGGGAAGCAGGCGGCTGATCATATCGTATGCCATCTCATCCTCAAGGATCCTCTGTAGGATATCCATCTCATCAACATCATCAAACAATACCTCCAGCACCCTTATCAGCTCTATGAACAGACCCCACAGCCTTTCATTCAGACGGGATTCTGTA
>JARGFM010000010.1:0-41151 GCA_029210725.1 Bacteroidales bacterium
TTGGATCTTCTGGAGCATGAAGAAAAAGAGCTGGTTAAACAGAAATTGAAAAAACAGGTGTTTTCTTTGAGACACTAGTTACAAGGGGTTCGCAATTGATAATGAGATTGAACACCATGCCATACGCGCGGATTTAAAGCAGTTTGTCAAACAAAAAGTGTATCACGTACAACATGTAAATTCAATTGACAGCAGGCTAAAGAAATGGCTAGAGTACCAATTTGGAGGCGTTTCCACAAAATACCTTCAAAAATATCTAAACTGGTTCAAGGCCAAAGAAAAGTTGAAGGAGTCAAAGGATTTTCTAAAAGAATTTACCAATAAATCCCTTGAAGATACTACAGCACGCAACAGGTACAAGCTGATTGCTCAAGGGTATGAAGAATTGATCAAATCAACAACGCAAAATTAAACTATAGCCTACTTTTATTGTATATAATTGAATTTTAGACTAATACACATTATGCCACTATGTGGCCATGCTTTTTCTTTTTAAAACAGCTATCAAATATCGAACTTCAAAAGTAAATGCCCTGTTTAGTGCAAAGCGTGTATTTATAAGGAATACAGAAGGTGATAAAAAAGAAAAACCCACCGAAAACGGTGGGTTGTCCTGCTTAGTAGCGGGGGTAGGACTTGAACCTACGACCTTTGGGTTATGAGCCCAACGAGCTACCAACTGCTCCACCCCGCAATATATCTTAGAAATGAATCTTCTTTTTAGAACGCTGCTTACCCGGTAAGCGGATGCAAATATAATGGAATTTGGGTGATTCTCAAAATTAATGAGACTCTTCTCCAAAGGGAGTTTTTTCTCGGAGGATGTAAGACTCGTATACCTGCATGAAGAATCCTTAATTTTTTAGAATTCCGTAGATCTGCTGGTAGTTGGAATCGTCGGGATAATATTCCATCAGTTTTTCGGCATACTTGAAAGCCTCTTCCGGCATTCCGTTCTCCATGGAGATGGTGGTCAGGCTGTAGAGGATGTTCCGGTCGTAAGGATGTTTTTTTACTCCTTCCCTGAGGACTTTCAGTGCTTTCTCGGGTTCTTGTTGTGAATTGAGACCGATGGCATAAACGTAAAGGTAGTGAGGATCTTCCGGATCGTGTCTGCTTGCATTTTCCAGGTAGATCATCGCTTCGGCATGTTCTCCCTGCCTGACTTTGAGCAGTCCCAGCGCATAATGGATGGCGGCCAGGTCGGGATATTTTTCCAGGGCACTTTGCAGTACCCGGGCACCTTCTTCATCCCGGTCCATCCTCCGGTAAAGATCAGCCAGGTTAATATAGGGTCCCACCAGACCCGGCTCAATCCCGATGGCCTCCTTGTAGGATGCCTCCGCTTTTTCGTACTGGCCGGTATTCAGGTAGAGGTTCCCAAAGTTCAGATGGGTGGTGGGGTGATCGGCATTGATCATCAGGGAGGCATTGTACTCTTCCAGAGCTGAATTCAGCTGAGCGAGGGCTTCCCCGGGAATCAGGTTACGGGCCACCCCAGCCAGGGCGTTGGCAGCCATCAGTCGTACCAGTTTTACGCTGTCGGTCAGCCTGGGGACGGCCAGGTCCCGGATTAATTCTGGTTCGGCAAATTCAACCACGGTCATGGTGGCATAACGGATCAGGGGATCGGGATCCACAATGGTCTGCTGGAGCAGTGTCACAGTGGCCGCATCGGGATAGCCACTCAGCAGGGAAATGGCATTGGCTCTGATCATGGGGGCTTGATCCTGGTCTGCTCCTAGTCTTAGCAGTTTTTCCTGGGCTTCCGGGTAGCGCTGGCGCCCGGCCCAGAAGGTTTCCCCGTAATGAGTCCGGTCCAGGAGTTCCTGGCCGTACCATTGACGGAGGTAGTCGGTGGCCCACCCGGTGCTTTTTTCCGGGTGGCACTGGTTGCAGGCGTTGGGGGTGCCCAGCTTGTCCGACAGATCGGGGCGGGGAATACGGATGCTGTGGTCGCGACGCGGATCTACAACCATATAGGTGCGTTCGTGCATATGGCACTCAAAACAGCTGGCTCCCTCTTTGGCAGGATCGTGGAAGTGGTGTTTCCGGGGTCCGTATTCGGTGGCCATATGGCAGCGGTAACAGAGGGCGTTCCCATCCACATATACCTGGCCGCTGTGGGGTTCATGGCAATCCTTGCAGACCACCCCGGCCTGGTACATTTTACTCTGCAGGAAAGAGGCATATACATAGACCTCATCCAGGATTTGTCCGTCGGGGAAATAGAGATTCTCCTCCAGCAAAGATGGCCAGTGAGTTTCCAGCAAGGACCCGCCATGGTAGTAGTCTTCCGTAGCCACAGATCTTCTGGAATGGCATCTCGAGCACATCTGAACCAGTTCGTCCGACTGCCTGGCGACCGAACGCCGGGCGCTTACCGAGTCGGGATCGAATATCCAGGTGGCATTGTCGGTGTCTTTCAGGCGGACCACCAGTCCCATATCGGGGTAAATGTCGGGACTGCTGCCCGCTTCAACCTTTTCGGCCCAGTCGATATGTTCCGAGCCCGGTCCGTGGCAGGCCTCGCACGATACATCAATTTCAGACCAGGTAGTGTTGTAGGATTTTTGGCTGTAGGAGTAGTTTTTATGCAGGTTGGTGGAGTGGCACTCGGCACACATGTAGTTCCAGTTCTGGGTGATTCGGGTCCAGTGAAGGATATCGTCCGGCCGAATAGCTTCATCCTGGTGGATATGGAACCATCGTTGTCCTCCCTCATCCTCCGGACGGGTATCCCAGCAGATGGGAAGACACTGGTACCGTCCTCCCGGAAATTCGATCAGATATTGCTGCAGGGGCCTGACTCCAAATACATAGGAAATCTGGTAGTCGAGCATTTCACCTCCGGGTCCTTCGGTATGTACCATGTACTTTCCATCGGACATAAAGAAACGGGAGGTGACCCCGAAATGGGTGTAGCTGACATTATTAAAATCGCCCAGAACGGTCCCGGCAGTGGCTGTGTCCATGGCCTGATCGTGATCGGAACCCTGGAAGAGATTGTATTGTTTTTCGTGGCACTCCCTGCAGCTCTCCCTTCCCATGTATTTGGCTGTTTGTTCCAGATTCCGGACCTGGGGTTCCATATTTTCTAGCTGATCCGCACGCGTACAGTTGAAAAAAATTGCAAAGGATATGAATAGTAATGAAATACCTCCGGTCAGGCGGGGGCAACAGACCTTCTTCATGTCTAAATATCTCGAAATGATGTAATTTCAAATGTATATAAATTAGAGAAATCGACTCCAATGTACGTTCTATTCAAAAAGAATCTATATAATTTTAGTGTTTTAACTTCCGGGTATGAAAAGAAGGAGTTTTATGGGGAAGGCCGCCCTGGGTCTGGTGACCCTTTCGGGAGTGATGGCAGCCATCAGTTATTTCAGGCAATTCTTCCCGAGACTGGCCGGTGAAAAAAGACGTATTGTGCTGGACGATCTCCGGAAATATCCTGTTGACACCTTTACATTTCTGGAAGAGCATAATCTCTATGTATATCGCGATCATGAAGGGATTAAGGCTGTATCGGCCATTTGCACCCACCTGGGGTGTATCCTGGAAAAGGGGATGGACGGATTCGAATGCCCCTGTCACGGCTCCTGCTATAACAATGATGGAGAAGTGCTCTCTGGTCCGGCCCCGCACAACCTGGCCTGGTACCGGGTAAGCAGGGACGCCAGTGGGAAAATTGTGATTGACCCGGGGAAGAGCGTTTCTTCCAGCGATAAATTCTTAAGCTCCTGACAGGCTCCATGGAAAGGAACAACAAAGCTTCAGGGATTATCAACCGGAATTTTTTCCTGCATATCCATGCAAACCGGGTGCATGTACACTCCATGAAGCCCACTTATACCTTCGGTCTGGGGATTATACTGGGTTTTCTGTTCCTGATCATGCTTTTTACGGGGATTGTGCTGATGATATATTATACCCCCTCGGTAGAGACGGCCTATCAATCGGTGAAAGATATTGTACAAATAGTGCCCGGGGGACGAATCATACGGAATATGCACCGGTGGGCATCCCAGGGGATGGTCATGGTGGTTTTTCTGCATATGCTCCGGGTTTTCTATACCGGCTCCTACCTGGGGAAGCGCTCCCTGAACTGGGTGATCGGGGTGGTGCTTCTGGTGATAACCCTGCTCAGTAATTTCAGCGGTTACCTTCTTCCGTGGGATCAGCTGGCCTACTGGGCGGTGACCATTGGTTCCAATATTGCGGCATCGGCCAGGGAACTTACCGACTTGCTGGGTATTACAAATGTTTTTGATCCGGGTGGGTTTTTGAAAAAACTCCTGATCGGCGGTGAAACAGTGGGACAGGCTGCCCTGTCTCGGTTTTTTGCCCTGCATGTGATTTTCCTGCCTCTTTGCATGCTGATCCTTCTGGGGATTCATTTCTGGAGGATCCGGAAGGACGGAGGCCTGAGCCGGCCCCTGCAATATGCAGGTGATAAGGGCAATACAAACAAGTGGTACGCCTGGCCGGTCCTGATGTGGACCGAACTGGGGCTCCTCCTGCTGGTGGTGCTGGTTGTTTTGTTTATTGCCCTGGTGGCCGATGCACCACTGCTGGAGCAGGCTAATCCATCTTACCCTGAAAACCCTGCCAAATCACCCTGGTATTTTCTTGGCATTCAGGAAATGGTCTCTTACTCCGCTTTTGCAGGTGGACTGCTGATCCCCCTGCTTTACCTGGGGTTTCTGATTTCCATACCCTACCGTGACCGGGAAGATGCTTATGTGGGACTCTGGTTTTCCGGGAAAAAGGGATGGAAGGTAGTCTGGCGTTCGGCTCTGTTCGCCTTGGTTCTGGTTGTGCTGCAGCTTATGGTATTGATCCGGTTTGGCTGGCTGCGCGACTGGTTCCCGGGGATCTCCCAGTGGTTTGTGATGCTGTTTAACCCGGCTACCATCACTGGAGGCGTTTTCATCCTGGTGGCAGAGCTGACGCGCCACAGAAGCCAGTCCACACGTATGGGGACTTTATCGCTTTTTACCACCACCTTCCTGGCACTGGTCATATTCACGGTCATTGGAATCTGGTTCAGGGGTCCCAACTGGGAGTTTTTCTGGTCACCTGAGCAGTGGCCGCTTCTATAGTTATGAGGATGGATGAGCAGAGATACAGAAACAGGGCACAGTTGTTCGTGCTGATTGGCGCAGGATTGCTGCTACTTTTGCTCATTGCTGCTTGGATCAGTGAGGGTATGAGTAAAGAGTGGCGGCGGGTTCAGAAAGAATATGCGGCTATCCTGGAGGATAAGTCAGAACCAGGCTTTGATGCCTTTGAGCGGGGTATTTTCCAGCTTGATCTGCCTGCATTTAAGCGTTCCGACCGCTGTGTTTCCTGTCATCATGGCCTGGAGAATCCGGATATGAAACAGCAGCCACAGCCCCATACCACTCACCCGGGCAATTTCCTGGCGGACCATCCCGTACAACAGTATGGCTGCACCATCTGTCACGGCGGACAGCCCGGGGCACTTTCCCGCGAGGAGGCCTTTGGTCAGCATCCCGATACGCACTGGCCCTATCCCTTACTGGAGCAGCCCTATATCCAGTCCTCCTGTGGAAAATGCCACCTGGCCATTTTCAACGATAAGGCCATGGATGGTCCTGAAGCCGGTTTGTCCGGAATGCCGGACGGGATGGATCAGTTTTTAAGTGGAAAGACCATCTTCTCTGCTGAAGGCTGCCTGGGTTGTCACCAGGCCAGGGGGGTTGGAGGTATCCTGGGGCCCGATCTTACGGAACAGGGAGAGAAGACCAAGCATGAGTACAGCTTTCAGAATATCCAGGGGGATCAGACCATCTCCAACTGGCTCAAGGAACATTTCAGGAATCCCGAGATGGTTTCGCCCGGATCTCAGATGCTCAGGATCAATTTGGATGAGAAAGAGATGGAAACTCTGGCAACCTTTGTGATGGGCCTGGCCAGGCCCGATATCTCCTTTGACTATTTTTCCATGGCCACCCTTAGTGAGTTTAAGGGGAAGCGGGAGGCTCTGGAGGGAGAAGTCGGCTACGCCAGTTTCTGCTCTGCCTGTCACGGTAAAAGCGGTGAGGGGAAAGGCTATGAGGAATTTAAAATAGGAATCCCTGCCATTGGGAGTCCGGATTTTCTCCGGGTCGCCTCCCCGGAATATATCCGTTTTACCCTTGAAAAGGGCCGGAGCCTTCGCCAGATGGGTAGCTGGGAAGAAGAAATCTCCGGCCTGAGTCCGGAGGAGCTGGATGGAATCACCGTGCATCTGAAAGGGCTGATGGGATCTGGCAGTGCCCTGGATCTTACCGGTAAACGGGAAGACAGTCAAAGGGGCAGGCAACTGTTTGACAGGTATTGCACGACCTGTCATGGGGACGAAGGCCAGGGGGGCGTGGCCGTAGCTCTGAATCAGGATGGACTTCTTGGCAGGGCCGACGATCGCTTTATTGCCGAAACCCTCTTAAGGGGCAGACGGAACACCGCCATGCCGGGCTGGTGGAACCTGGAGGGCGGGCAGCTTGCCGACCTGCTTTCCTATGTTTCATCCTGGAGAAGGAGCACACCTTCAACGGGTGATATGGAGTTGCCGGAAGCAGATCTGGAGCAGGGTGCATTTCGTTATCATTTCCTTTGTTTTCGTTGTCACGGCGAATTCGGCGAGGGTGAAACCGGACCCTCCATAATAAACAGGGATTTTCTGGAAGCTGCAAGCGACCGGATGTTGTATGAAACCATTGCCCTGGGGCGCGCCCATACGGCTATGTTTGGCTGGTCGGCCGATGTGTATAATCAGGAGAAACTGGGAATTCAGGATATCAGTAATATCATCGGACATATGCGTTCATCTGCGAAAAGTAAACTAAGCTATGTGCACCAGGGCAGTAATCCCGGGCAACATCCGAAAGGAGCGATTCTCTTTGAACAGCACTGTGCTGCCTGTCACGGAAAGACAGGCGAGGGCCTGAAAGCACCGGCCCTTCAGAACCAGGAACTCCTGAGCGCTGCCTCCAATGGCTACCTGCTGGCCACTATCACCCTGGGAAGATCCGGAACCGCCATGCCTTCATGGGGTTATGAAGAAGAAGAGCATCCACAGCTTAGCGGGGAAGAGCGCCTGGACCTGGTTGCGTATATCCGTTCTTTCCAGAGGATTCATCTCAAGTTTTAGTATTATTCGACTGATAATCAATTTGTAAATAAGATTATGGTCATATATTAATTGCAGGCAGGAAACTTTTTTCAGGATTTCACGTATTTTGAAGTAACCTAAAGACCAGGGCTGCATATGAGTTATAAAGTTTTCGTACTCTATTCTTTTCCTAACGACAAAATTTTCGTTGGCTATACCACCAGCTTAACCGATTACATGATTACCTTGAATGTGATGGAATCTGATAATCCGCTTTACCAATTCCGGCCGTGGACCCTGGTGCATATGGAACTCTTTGTTAACGAGGATGAAGCAATGGTCCGGGAAGGGTTCCTCAGGCAGGAAATAGGTCAGGCTTATATAAGAAGAGAGATCCTTCCCATGTTTGATTTCCAGTAAAGGTGCTATCTTTGTGCCATGTCGGAAAAATCACCAAGGAAGCTGTTTCAGAAGCTTATCCATAAGTACCGGGTGGTCCTTTTGAATGAGGACACATTCGAAGAGGTGGGTAATATGAGACTGACCAGGCTGAACCTGATTGCCCTGGTTGGCGTTGTCCTGTTTCTTCTGGTTGCCATCACCTATGTCCTGATTGCTTTTACCAGTATTCGTGAACTGATTCCAGGCTATCCTGATGCGGCCATGCGTCAGCATATTCGCACCAATGCCATGAAACTGGATTCACTGGAGAAGGAGCAGTCTGTCAGGGACCAGTATTTTGATAACCTGAACAGGATTATTTCGGGCAACGCTCCCGAGCTATACATGAATGACACCACCTGGATAGTTGATTCCCAGGAAATCAATTTCAGGCGTTCTAACAATGATTCTATACTCAGGCAACAGGTGCAAGCCGAAGAGCAGTTCAGGTTGAGCGTCCTGGATGATTCGCAGGGGAGCCGGAACCTCACCGAGTTGCATTTTTTTACCCCGGTCCATGGCATTATCACCGGCGCGTTCAGTCCGGTCGACGGCCATTTTGGAGTAGACCTGGTGGCAGAACCAGACAAGGTGGTGAAAGCTGCCCTTGACGGTACGGTTACCATGTCGACGTGGACTCTTGAAACCGGATATGTGATACAGATTCAGCACAATCATGAGCTGATGACTGCCTACAAGCACAATGCCAGCCTCTTTAAAGCAGTGGGTGAGAAAGTTTCTGCAGGAGATGCCATCGCTATTGTGGGTAATTCGGGAGAGCTAACCACCGGTCCACACCTTCACTTTGAGCTCTGGCATGATGGGGTGCCCATGAATCCCGCCGATTATATCGTTTTTTAATCATGCAGAAAAGAATTGCTATACTGGGCTCCACCGGATCCATAGGTACACAGGCACTGGAGGTCATTTCGCAACACCCTGATAAATTTTCCGTGGAGGTCCTGACCGCTTTCAACAATGTGGACCTGCTAATTGAACAGAGTTTGCGTTATCAGCCCAATATGGTGGTTATCGGAAATGAGCAGCATTACAATAAAGTCCGGAGGGAACTTGAAAGCCAGCCCATCAAGGTGTTCTGCGGCGAAGATGCCATCGCACAGATAAGCTCCTTTGATTCAGTGGATATGGTATTGACTGCCATGGTGGGATTCAGCGGATTAAAACCAACCATCGAAGCGATCAGGGCGGGTAAAAGCATTGCCCTGGCCAATAAGGAAACTCTCGTTGTAGCGGGAGAGTTGATTATGAAGGAGGCAGAGCACAAAAGGGTAACGATTATCCCGGTTGATTCGGAGCATTCAGCTATTTTCCAGTGTCTGGCCGGAGAGGGGTATAACAGCATTGAAAAGATTATTCTGACTGCTTCGGGCGGACCATTCCGGGGACGGGAAAGAGAGGAATTGGAACTGGTTACCCCCGAACAGGCACTTCGTCATCCCAACTGGTGCATGGGGCCCAAAATAACCATTGATTCGGCCACACTGATGAACAAGGGCCTGGAGGTGATTGAGGCCAGGTGGTTGTTTGGTATGGGTACTGATAAAATAGAAGTGGTGGTTCATCCACAATCCATTATTCACTCCATGGTGCAGTTTACGGATGGATCCATCAAGGCTCAGATGGGTTTGCCCGATATGAGACTTCCCATACAGTATGCATTTAGCTATCCGGAACGGTTTTCATCAGATTTTGAAAGATTTGACTTTAGAAACTATCCCAGCCTGACATTTGAGGACCCTGATACAAAAAATTTTCGTAATCTTGCACTCTCTTATGAGGCGCTGAAAGTGGGAGGGAACTGGCCTTGCATTCTGAATGCTGCCAACGAAGTGGCGGTGGACGCGTTCCTTAAAGAGAAGATTGGTTTCCTGGCGATACCGGATCTTATTGAGAGTACTTTAAACAGATCGGACTTTATCAAAGCTCCTGAACTGGAAGATTATTATAACTCTGACCTGCAGGCAAGACGGGTCGCCCAAGAACAAATATAACAGGAATGGATGTAATTATTAAGATAGCCCAATTACTGGTGAGTTTATCGATTCTGATAGTCTTTCATGAATTGGGGCACTTTACACTGGCCCGGATTTTTAAAGTCAGGGTCGAAAAGTTTTATCTTTTTTTCGATGCGGGTTTTTCCCTGTTCAGAAAGAAAATTGGAGATACGGAATATGGGATCGGATGGCTCCCGTTGGGTGGTTATGTGAAGATAAGCGGGATGATTGATGAATCCATGGACCGTGAACAGATGAAGCAGCCTCCCAAGCCCTATGAGTTCAGGTCCAAAAAGGCCTGGCAGCGCTTATTGATTATGCTGGGAGGAGTGATCGTAAACTTTTTGCTGGCTCTGTTTATCTATATCCTGGTGTTTTTCAGCTGGGGGGAAGAATATGTTCCGGTTGACCGCATGGAATATGGCTACTTTTTTGTGGAGGAGTTTAAGGAACTGGGATTGGAGAACGGGGATAAGATACTGGCCCTGGATGGGGAAAAGGTGGACCGGTGGATCTCCATACATCATGATATTGTGGTGAATGAGACCAGGGTGATCCAGGTGGAACGCGATGGAATGCTTATGGACCTTCAGGTTCCCCAGGGGCTGACCTCTAAATTATTAAAGTTGGAGTACGTTATGGAACCCAGGGTGCCCTGTGTGGTGGATGGGTTCCCTGAGGATGGCAATATGGCCAGGGCGGGCATGAAACCCGATGACAGGATCATTGCCGTAAACGGTACTCCCATTCAATTTTACGATGAATTCGTTGAATTAACCAGGAAGGAGGGAAATACCACCTTTGACCTGACTGTATTACGCGGTACAGATACAATTCCGGTACAGGTTTCGACCGATGAGAACGGATACTTTGGTTTTTCAAGAAAACTCTACAATGATTTCTTTGAGCCGGTGGTGGTGAAGTATTCATTTTTGCAGTCCATTCCAGCGGGGATAAACCGGGGCTTTGAAATTACAGGCAGTTACCTGAAACAGCTTAAGATGCTGTTCAGGCCCGAAACCAAAGCCTATGAAGAGCTTGGAGGCTTTATTAAGATTGGCAGCATCTTCCCTTCCACCTGGGACTGGGAACGGTTCTGGAATATGACCGCATTTCTTTCCATTATCCTGGCCATTATGAATATTCTCCCCATTCCGGCCCTGGATGGCGGGCATGTTATGTTCCTTCTGTTTGAGATAGTATCCGGAAGGAAACCGGGGGATAAGTTTTTGGAATATGCACAGATAGTTGGAATGGTGTTGCTCCTGAGCCTCTTGCTTTATGCAAATCTGAACGACATCATTGGATTATTTAGGAATTAGAACGATTATATTGCTATTTTTGTAGTACAAACCTTATAAATATTAGAGATCGATGGAAGCTTTTATAACCCTTGCAATAGGAGTTTGGCAAATTGTAGTGATTGTTTTGCTTGTCCTGCTGCTTTTTGGCGGACGCAAAATACCTGAACTGATGCGTGGTGTGGGACAGGGAATGCAGGAATTTAAGAAAGCTACTTCAGACAATGCCGATGATGAAATCATAGTGGACGATACAGAGGACACTAAGAAAGTCAAAGATGGTAAGAAGTAAAATTCTTGGAATTCATAAGGCCTGTCAGCTTGTGCGGACAGACTTTTTTGTCTTTGTGATCATCCTGTTGATCAGTGTATCGTGCGATACAGCGAAACAACAGGGTGGAATGGCAGGAAAGATCATGCCCAATATCACCGGTGGAACGGGAGAGGTACTCGTGGTGATGGACCAGTTTAATTGGGAAAATTCAACAGGAGAGCTGCTTCAGGATATTCTGAAGGAGGAGTATCCCGGACTTCCCCAGTCTGAACCTCTTTTTGATGTGATCCAGGTTACTGCATCCTCCTTTGATGGGGTTTATCAGTTTCATCGCTCCATTATTCTGACGATTGTTTCATCCGGCCTGGAACCCAGGATCAGGTACAGAGAGAACATCTGGGCCAAACCGCAGATCATGGTCCAGATTGAAGCACCCACTGCCACAGCACTGAAACAACTGATCGAAGATAACGAGGACCAGATCAAAGGATTTCTGGTTCAATATGACCGGAACCGCCTGATGAATGTCTACAGAGAGTCCAAAGATCCGGGAATTCAAAAAGAGATTGCCAGTCATCACCAGGTGCGTCTGGCGATCCCCAGAGGTTATAATATGGATTTCAGTAAGGAGGATTACACTTCGGTATCCATCGAATCGCCCGACCTCTCCCAGGTAATTCAGGTATTTGATTTTCCGGCCAATGGTCCGGAGGATTTGAATATTGCCAATATTATTGAGAAGCGGAATAGCTTTACAGCGAAATACACGGAAGGCCCGAGAGATAATTCCTATATGGTTATCTCCCGCATGTTTGAACCTATTGCATACGATTTGAAAAACAACAATATGGATGTGCTCGAATTAAGAGGATTGTGGGACCTGGAAAATGGTTTTATGGGAGGTCCCTTCGTGAGTCATTCCGTATATGATGCCCAGAGGGGACGAATAGTCACCGTGGATGGATATGTGTATCATCCCAACCAAAAGAAGCGTGTGAAGTTAAAGCAGCTGGAGGCGATTATCTACTCCATGGAACTTATCTGAACCGTTCCAGGCTTTCAAGCTTAGCTTTTATCCGGTCCCCGGGATCAGGAGCTTTATTTGGTGACAAAAAGGTTTGGCTTTTCAAATTCGAACAGAGTAGGATAATCCTCATCAAACTTCTTCAGGATCCCGGTCATTATGACCTCCCGCATAAATTTGGATTTATTACGGATCTTATACTTATCGCAATAGAGCTTGATAGCTTCCTGCTCCCTCTGGTTGAATAGAATGGAGGTTCTATGGGTCCTCCTGAGCTTCTCGTTATTCTTCTGATCCACCTGATTAAACGGTTTAGTATGGCCAAAAATAAGCAAAGCCCGATGTAATGTATCCTCCAGGCTGAATTTAGAATCAACAACTTTCTAACATTTTGAAATACTAAAATATATACAGGAGTAAAAAACACTATATATATTACTAATATAGTTTAATAATCAATCATATATATATTATATTGTCTTATATAATGTATGTAAATGCATAAATATCTTTAGTTAAAATACTTGATTAGGGCCGGAAGGCAGTTTTTCGGGACAGGCCTATTCCTTTGTGGAACTATTCCTTTAACAGTGCCAGGATTTTGGAGAAACTGATCAGGCCCAGAAGCATGGAGCTGCCGATGCAGGAGGCCAGCAGTATCAGGAGGCCCGGGATCCATCCCTGAATCGATTGTGACAAGTAGCCTGAGACCAGGTTGATGGCCAGGAAGATGGCCAGTTTGAAAAAAATGTTCCTGTTTGTGGGAATCTTCAGTATGCGGATGGATAGGATAAGCTGGACCATGGCGTAAAAGACCTGTGAGACCAGGCTGGATATGGCAGCTCCAAGGGCCTGGTGCCTGGGGATCAGGATCAGGTTCAATCCGATATTGATTACTACCGTGATTGCAGCCACCGTATTCAGCTGTCGCAGGTTATAGTTGGCTGTGAGCAGGGTGCCATACAGGTAGCTGATGGAAACAAACACAAATCCGATCATCAGAATCCCAAATATGGTTGAACTGTAAGGGGAATCTGAGTGGTAGAGCAGATCAATGATCTCAAGTTTGTAGAAGTTGGACGCCAGTGCAGCGCTCAGACCGGCTACCATCAGAAGAGGAAGAGCGATACGCAGCAGTTCATTGACATTTTGCCTCATCTGGATCATCCGGGAGAACATGGGCAGAAGCAGCATGGCAAACAGGAGCGAGAATTGGGTGGCTGCCTCAAAGATCCGGAAAGACTGTGCATAGATACCAGCCTGTTCCCAGCCGTTGTCCAGCAGGCGTTCAAGCATTACCGAATCCACCCGGTTAAAGAGGGCCATCAGGAGGATCAGCAGCGCAAAGGGGTAGCTGGCCCTTAGAATTTTCAGAGAACCTGATAAACTGATAAGCCGGATAAAGGAGCCTGATCTGAACCGGACGATGACAGCACTTGTAAGGAGGGTCAGGATATATGAGACCGTCTGCGCATAAACAAACCACTCAATCTGAAACGATTTGCTGGTGATGTTTCCCCATAGCAACAATCCGATAAAAAGGATCATCAGGCTCCGGTCCATGACGGAAAGAAGGCTGTCGGTCCGGTATAACTGCAAGCCGCTGATATTGGTTCTGAAATACAGGATGAAGGAGGAAAGAAACTGGTTCAGGACCAGGATACTGAGCATTTGAAACTGTGCATGGGAGTATCCGAGGACCTTGCCCGAGACCAGCACCACACCCGCATAAACCAGAGATAGAAACAGCTTAAGCGGGATGATGGCTGCCAGATGGTCTTTTATTAAAAGGGGGTCCCTGGAGATGGCCCGGTTGTTGTAATTATTGATCCCCACATCCAGCAGCATGTTCAGGATGAATGCAAAATTGAACAGGGAGAAATAAAAACCGTAGATCTCTTCACCCACCCGGTTCTGTACCCCAACTTCAATGCCAAAGAACCAGATTGGTTTGATCAGAAGGTTCAGAAAGATCAGCAGGGAGAGGTTGGTGATGAAGTGTTTTTTCAAACCCGGGAGCTTAAAATATTTTTTAAATCAATACAAATGTAATAAGTTCGCCCCATAAATCTGAAAGGGCATCTTGAATCAGGGAACAAAACGAAAGACGATTGCTGTAAACACCAGGCTTCTGATGCCGGGAAAGTTGGATGGTATTGGCTGGTTTACCTACGAAACCCTGAAAAGGATCACCAGGGCTCATCCCGAAGTTGAGTTTATTTTTCTTTTTGATCGCAGATACAGCAAAGAGGTAATATTCGGGGAGAATGTGCGCCCGGTCATACTCGGGCCGCCTACGCGTCATCCGTTCCTCTGGCATATCTGGTTTCAGTGGCGTGTTCAAAAATACCTTAGAAAGAAGCAACCGGATCTGTTTCTCAGCACCGATGGGTTTATTCCCCTCTGCACCCGGATCCCCTCTGTTTCGGTTATCCACGATATAAATTTTGTACACCGGCCGGGCGATTTGCCCTGGCTGGTGAGAAAATACTACAGGCATTATTTCCCGAAATTTGCACTCAGGGCCAGCAGGATTGTGACCGTAAGTGAATATTCCAGAAGAGATATCATTAATCACTACGAGATCCCGGAGGAGAAGATCGATCTGGCCTATAACGGAGTTAATGACAGGTATCATCCTCTTAGTGAGGAAGAAGCGGAGGAAGTACGTAAAAAGTATACCGGAAGCTCTCCCTATTTTGTGTTTGTGGGAAGCTTACATCCGCGCAAAAACATTGCCAACCTCTTAAAAGCATTTCAGTTGTTCAAGGATGAAAACAGGGGCAACTACAAGCTGGTGCTGGTTGGAGAAAAATTCTTTCTGACCAAACTTATGGAGGAACAGTTGGAGAAGATGAAAAACAGAAGGGATGTGATTTTTACCGGCAGGCTTACGCCTGATCAGCTGAACGATGTGCTGGGTGCAGCCTGGGCCATGACCTTTGTTCCCTTTTTTGAAGGATTTGGAATTCCCATCCTGGAGGCTATGAAATGTGAAATACCTGTTATTGCCTCTAATGTGACCAGCCTGCCCGAGATTGCAGGGGATGCAGCCCTCTATGCATCGCCCGATAGTCCGGGAAGTATCAGGGATGGAATGATTCGCATCGTCCGGGAGGAGGGTTTGCGCGATGAGCTGGTTGAACGGGGAAGAATACGGCGCGAACTGTTCAGCTGGGATCATACTGCGGACAAGTTATGGAGCTCTGTGGAGCAGGTGTTGGATGAACATGCTTAAGCCATACCATACGAAAGGAAAGGTGGAAGCCGGCTGTGATGAGGCAGGCAGGGGCTGTATAGCAGGTCCCGTATATGCTGCGGCTGTGATCCTTCCCCCGCAGTTTTGCCACGCAGACCTGGACGACAGCAAGAAACTTTCCAGGAAAAAGAGGGAGCAATTGCGCATACTTATAGAGCAGGAGGCGATCAGTTGGGGAGTCGGTGTGGCGGTTGAAGAGGAAATCGATCAGATCAATATCCTGAATGCCTCCTTTCTGGCCATGCACCGGGCCCTGGAGAAGCTGCGGCCAGTTCCGGAATCCCTGCTGATCGATGGCAATCGTTTTAAGCCTTACAAAGATATTTTGCACTCCTGCATTGTGAAAGGAGACGGAATCTATGCCTCCATTGCTGCCGCTTCCATCCTGGCTAAAACGCACCGGGATGAATACATGGAAACGCTGCACCTGCATTATCCCCTTTACGGATGGGGAAGAAACATGGGATATCCAACCAGGGCGCACCGAAGGGCATTACTGGAGGCTGGTCCCACGCCTCACCACCGGCGCTCTTTCAAATTGCTGGATGATCAGATTCAGATCGGCTTTTCTTAAACATACTGTGCTGGCTATAAAACAGCCTGTTGCATGGTGGTTTCAGGAAGAATTTTGCAATATTTGCAAATCATTTTCCCGGAATTGCATTATCAAATCACATAAATGGTATTAAGATGAAAAAGGTTTTTCTTTTAGTAATTGCATTGGTATTTACCTTTCAGGTAAGAGTGCTTGCAGACGAAGGCATGTGGCTGCTGAGCCTCATCAAGCAGGTGAACATGGATGAGATGACCGAGCTGGGTTTGCAGCTGACAGCCGAACAAATATACAGCATTAATCAGGCCAGTCTGAAGGATGCAGTTGGTGCCCTGGATCGTGGATCCTGTAACGCAGAGCTGGTTTCGTCCGATGGCCTTCTGCTGACCAACCACCACTGCGGATATGGAGAGATCCAGAATCACAGCTCTCTGGAACATGACTATCTGAAAGATGGTTTCTGGGCGATGACCAGGGAGGAGGAACTGCCCAATGAGGGGAAGACCATCACCTTTCTGGTAAGGATGGAAGAGGTCACTGACCGGATCGTCCCCGAACTGAATGAGGAAATGGGAATGCAGGAACGCGCATCGAAGGAGCTCTCTCTGACCGAAACCATCACCCGTGAGGCTACCGAAGGTAACGAGTACGAAGCTGTTGTCCGAAGCATGTTCAACGGAAACAGATATTTCCTGTTTGTAACTGAAACCTACCGGGATGTTCGTCTGGTAGGTGCCCCCCCCGAGTCCATAGGGAAATTTGGTCATGATACTGACAACTGGATGTGGCCCCGCCATACAGGAGACTTTTCCATATTCCGGGTATATACCGGTCCTGATGGGAAGCCGGCTGATTACAGCCCCGAAAACATCCCCCTGAAGTCCAGACATTATCTGCCCATCTCCTTGAAAGGCTATGAGAAAGGCGACTTCACCATGGTCATGGGTTTCCCCGGAAGTACTTCGCGTTATATGACCTCCTGGGAGGTCCAGGAATCGCTGGAAGTTGACCACCCCATACGTATACAGGTCAGGGGGATCAAACTGGATCTGATGATGGAAGATATGCTGGCCGACGAAAAGGTCAGGATCCAGTATGCATCCAAACACTCCCGTTCTTCCAACTACTGGAAGAATTCCATTGGTATGAGCAAGGGATTGAAGCAACTGAAAGTCACCGAGAAAAAGCAGCAGATTGAGTCCGAGTTCACTAGTTGGGTAAATCAGGATGAGCAGCGCAAAGCGCTTTATGGAAATGCCCTGGCTGATATTCAGGCTGCCGTAGAGGGCCGAAGAGAACTGCAGATAGCCTCCAGCTATATTATTGAAGCTTATTTCCTTGGAATAGAAACAGTGATGTTCGGGCGTAATCTGAGGGAACTGGAGATGGCTCTTTCCGATCCGGAACCTGACCAGGAGAAGATCCAGTCGATCGCCACAGCTCTGAAGGAGCGTGCTGAAGGGTTCTACAAGGATTACAACGCAGCTACCGATAAAAAGGTGATGACCGCCATGGTAAGCCTGCTTATGAATGAGCTGGACGATGAGTTCCTGCCCTCCTCCATTGTGGAGGCTAAAACCAGGTACAAGGGCGATGCAGCCAGGTATGTGGATAACTTCTTCAAAAAGTCCTTCCTGACCGATCAGGCCAGGTACAATGCATTCATGGACAAGCCATCCTTAAAGGTGCTGGAGAAAGATCCCGGTTACCAGGCTGTCCTTGCTTCCCAGAAACTCTACGAGATTGGCGGCAGGATGGCCCAGTTTGAAGAGGGCTATCGCAGAGGCACCAGGCTGTTTTTGAAAGGGCTGATTGAGATGCATCCCGAAAAGGATTTCTATTCGGATGCCAACTCCACCATGCGCATGAATTACGGGGTAGTGGGGGATTACTATCCCCGGGATGCGGTTCTCTATACACATTATACAACACTCAAAGGGGTGATGGAGAAAGAGGATCCCGATAACTTCGAATTTGTGGTCTCAGACCGTCTTAAAGAGTTGTACAAGTCGAAGGACTTTGGCCGCTACGGGGTCGACGGGACCCTGAATGTTTGTTTTACCTCCAATAACGATATCACCGGCGGCAACTCAGGAAGCCCTGTGATGAATGGAAAGGGGGAACTGATCGGGATCGCCTTTGATGGTAACTGGGAAGCCATGAGCGGAGATGTGGCTTTTGAAACAGAACTGCAGAAATGCATCAATGTGGATATCCGTTATGTCTTGTTTGTGATAGATAAATATGCCGGAGCAGGACATCTGGTGGATGAGATGACCATCATAGAGTAATGCAACCATGACCCCGGGAGAAATTGTCATTTATACAGATGGAGCTGCCCGGGGTAATCCCGGTCCGGGTGGACTGGGTGTGGTGATGATATATGGGGATCATCGCAGAGAGCTTTCAGAAGGCTATGGCTTAACCACCAATAACCGGATGGAGTTACTTGCAGTGATCAGAGGCCTGGAAGCCCTGAAACGCAAGGATCTGAGGGTGAAAATCTATACAGATTCACGCTATGTGGCTGATTCCGTGAACAAAGGATGGGTTTTCTCCTGGGAAAAACAGCGTTTCAAAAAAAAGAAGAATATAGATCTCTGGCAGCGTTTCCTGGAGTTGTACCGGGAGTATAAAGTGGAGTTTGTGTGGGTAAAAGGACATGCCAGTATTCCGGAAAATGAACGATGCGACAGGCTGGCCGTTGAGGCCAGCCATGGCGCATCGCTCAAGGTCGATTCCGGGTATGTGGAAAACATGGATGAAACAATAATGTAGTTTTTATTAAATTTCAGTACCAAACCGGGTTCATCATGCTTCGTAAGTCTATCCTGTCATACCAGGGGCCTCTTTCTTTCAGTACCATAGACTGGTTACTGTCAGAGTTTAAAATGGCGGCACAGGATCATGATCTCTCCTTCAAGACCTACAAGAAGATGATTTCGGTGCTGATAGAAGCTCTTGAAAACATCTCTAAATACAACGATCAGGTCAGATGCAACGGTGAAAAAGCATCGGGATTTTGTCCCTCTCTGCAAATAAGTGTGGACGACTCGGAAATCGAGATGGAGACAAGCAATCCTGTGAAGAACAAGGATGTGAACCCCCTGAAGGAACGGATAGACCAGGTGAACAGCCATGACAGTGTTGCTTTGAAAGAACTCTACAGATCGATCATGGCCAATGGGGAGTTTACTCCCAAAGGCGGAGCGGGCCTGGGTTTTATAGAGATGGCCAAAACATCCGGAAGTAAGCTGGAATATGTGTTCGAGAACCTGGAGAAAGGATATTCCCTCTATACATTCCGGGTCTCCATGCATAAATAGCCCCACTGTTCTATTCCGTGCAGTACAGGTTCATTTCCGTACACTTTTCCTGTATGGCTGCCTGTTGTAATTCGGATAACTATTTTATTTTAAGTGTACTGGGGTTTGTGGCATAAAAACTGTTTTAACCCTGGACAGAGTTGTGTTATGTGGAGGAATTTCTTTGCCGTAGCTTTAAGGAATATCAGTAAGAACAAGATATTTTACCTGATTAACGTGTCAGGGCTGGCCATTGGATTGGCCAGTTCGATCCTGATCCTCCTGTTTATAATCAAGGAACTTAGCTTTGATCGCTTTCATGAGTACAAGCACAGAATCCACAGACTTTACATTGACGGGGTCATCGGGGAACAATCCTTTCGCGGAGCATGGACCTCCATGGTGATGGCTCCCACCTTTGCCGCAGAGATTCCGGAAATCGAGGAGTATGTGAGGTTCGATGTCTATAATCAGAACCTGATTTGGTATGAAGGGGAGCGGCAGGTAGAGGATCACTTACTTTTCGCAGATCCCTCTATTTTTGATGTTTTCACCATCAAGATGGTCAGGGGGGATCCCCGCACGGCTCTTTCAAAGCCCAATTCCATTCTGATTACCGAGGAGAAGGCCAGGCTCTATTTTGGAGAAGAAAATCCCCTGGGGCTTCCCCTCCATGTAAACGTGGACAGTAATCTTTACTATGTGACCGGTGTCATAGAGGCTCTTCCGGAGAATTCCCATTTTTTTGCTGATTTTATTGCTTCCATGGAGACACTCGACTGGGAAAGCAACCTGACCTGGTTTCAAAATTCCATTTTCAGTTATATCCTTTTAAAACCGGGGGCCGATCCTGAATTAGTTGAACAAAAGATGGCCGATGTAATGGCTGAGCATATCCGCCTGGAACTCCGGACCATACTGGGTGTCGAACCCGACGAGTGGGCCGCGGGGGGGAATAGTTACGGAATATTTCTTCAGGCTCTGCCGGATATTCATCTCCAGCCCGATATCGAGCTGGGAATGGATAGCTGCTTTCGTCCGGTCCACGACCGCTTATATGTCCATATTTTTGTCATGGTGGCCATTTTTATCCTTGTGATAGCCGCCATTAATTTTATGAACCTTTCAACGTCCAGATCCGCCACCAGGGCCAGGGAGATCGGGGTAAGGAAGGTGGCAGGCTCCGACCGGTCGCTGCTTATCCGGCAGTTTCTCACAGAATCGGTATTATTGAGTTTAATGGCTCTGGCCCTTGCTTTGATACTCGTGGAACTGTCGCTTCCCTGGTTCAATCAGGCCATGGATTTGGATTTACGCATGGGAAAGGCTCAGTACAGTTACCTTTTACCCGTAGTGCTCTTGCTGGCCCTTCTGGTGGGACTGCTCAGCGGGTTTTATCCGGCCATGTACCTGTCCGGGTTCAAACCCGTTGATGGTATCAGGGGAGGTTTCCCGGGCAACAAAAGGGCTGGCTTCTTCAGATCCGGGATGGTCGTTGGCCAGTTCACCATTTCTGTCGCCATCATAGTCGGTACACTCATTGTTTCTAACCAATTGCACTTTTTACTCAACAAGGAGCTTGGCTATAATAAGGAGCAAGTGGTCGTGTTAAAAAGGATCCATCCTCTGAAAAGAAGTATTCAAACCTTCTGCCGGGAGATAGAGAAGATACCCGGGGTGGTCTCAGCCAGCAACAGCACCACCTATCTGGGCTACAATAACAGTTCAGAAACCTACCAGATTAAGGGAAGAGATGCCACCAAAAACTACCTGTTTGCCACTAACTATGTGGACGAAGAGTTTATGTGCACCTACGGTTTTCATCTGGCCGACGAAAAGAGCAGATTTTTTGATCCGGCATCCTCAGGCAATGGCTCGGCCATCCTGATCAATGAGGCTGCCGTGTCTGAATTTGGGATCACCGACCCTTTAAATACAGTTATTCTGGAGCCGACCATGGAAGGGGATACCAATCATTTAAGAGTGATTGGTGTCATTGAGGATTTTCACCATAGTTCCCTGCGGGATCCCATTGGTCCATATATGCTCAGGTATAAGGAAGAACATATGGATTGGTCGGGTGTGATTAGCGTGCAGCTGGGTGTGGCGGGTAAGGGGATTCCTGTCACTCTGAACAAAATCAGATCCGCCTGGATGCAGATGACAGATGATGCCCCCTTCCAGTTCTTTTTCCTGAGCGACGAGCTTAACAATTATTACAAGGAGGAGCGGCGTACCGGACGCTTATCTTTGCTCTTTGCCATCCTGTCCACCTTTGTTGCCTGCCTGGGTCTCATTGGACTGACCCTGCAAAACACACAAAGGCGGATCAGAGAGATAGGGATCAGAAAGGCCATGGGGGCCTCCATCAGAGATATCATCCTGCTGGTCTCCCGCGAGCTGGTGTTACTGATGGGAATATCTGTTCTGATGGCCTGGGTAGCTGCCTATTTGTTTATGCAGAACTGGCTGCAGGGCTTCCCTTTTAATATCGGATTCAAGCCCTGGATCTATCTGGTTTCGGCCTTTTCAGCCATGTTTATTGCGATTTTCTCAGTGACCCTCCTGGCCTATTATGCGGCCAGGAGCAATCCGGCCAGTACATTGCATTACGAGTAGCAGGAAGGAGATCAGTAGGATCCCTGTTTCCGGATCAGTTCCAGGTCCTCGGGTGTATCCACCCCGATGGAGGAAAGATGGGTGACTGCGGTCCGGATAGCCATTCCATGTTCCATCCATCGAAGCTGTTCTAATGATTCGGCCAGTTCCAGGTCAGAGGGCGTCAGTTTGGCCACCTGTTCCAGGACCTCGCGCCGGAAGGCATAGAGCCCGATATGCGCATAATACCGGAGCTTTCTTGCATCACTCTCCTTCCTGTTCCTGACAAAAGGGATGGGGGCCCTGGAGAAGTAGAGTGCCCTGAACGTCCTGTCTACCACCACCTTGACCACGTTGTAATTTTCCAGTTCTTCCCGGTCAGTCACCTCTCTGATCAGTGTGGCAATATCGGTCCCCGGTGTCTGAAAACAGGAGATCAGGGTTTGCAGTTGTTCCTGCTGAATCAAAGGTTCATCACCCTGGATATTTACCACATGAGAGAAACGGAGCCCACTTTGTTGCTCATATAATACGGCCGCTTCGGCACACCTCTCGGTCCCGCTGCTGTGTTCCGGAGAGGTCATCAGAACCCTTCCCCCAAATTTCACGACTGCCTGCCGGATCCGCTCATCATCTGTGGCCACCAGCAGATGATCAAAGAGGGAGAATGCACGCTCATATACCCATTGAATCATCGGTTTTTTCCCCAGCATGGCCAGTGGTTTACCAGGGAAACGGGAAGAAGCATATCTTGCAGGAATAATAGCCAGGAATTCAGTCACCTTTTTATTTCAAAAATAGGAAACTATGGGGATAAACCTTTTTGAATCCGGCGAAAATTGTAATTTTGTCATACTTTCAGGTTATTTTGTCAGAATACAGCATGGACATTCAACAGATAAAACAACGTTTTGCGATCATAGGTACATATCCGGGTTTGGACAGGGCCATTGATATTGCCCGGCAGGTGGCTCCGACCGATCTGAGTGTACTGATATCGGGAGAGAGTGGAACCGGGAAAGAGGTTTTCCCTCAGATCATTCACTCCCTCGGAGTAAGGAAACACGGCCCATACATTGCTGTGAACTGCGGAGCTATTCCTGATGGCACCATAGATTCAGAACTCTTTGGTCATGAAAAAGGGTCATTCACCGGGGCTCACGATACAAGGAAAGGGTACTTTGAGGTTTCAAACGGAGGAACGATTTTTCTGGATGAAGTAGCCGAGCTGCCGCTTTCAACGCAGGTCCGCCTTCTCAGGGTCCTGGAGACCGGTGAGTTTATCAGGGTAGGTTCATCCAAAGTACTGAAAACCGACGTGAGAGTGGTGGCCGCCACCAACCTGGATGTGGTCCAGGCCATAAGAAAAGCGAAATTCAGGGAAGATCTGTTCTATCGCCTGAATACGGTGCCCATCCAGATTCCGTCCCTGAAGGAGCGTGGGAATGATATCCTGCTGCTTTTCAGGAAATTTGCCTCAGACTTTTCGGAGCGTTACCGCATGCCCTCCATTCGCCTGGACGAAGAAGCTCAGCAGATATTGTTAAATTACGAATGGCCGGGCAATATACGCCAGCTGAAGAATATAACCGAACAACTCTCCATCATAGAACAGGAGAGAGAAATTACGGCTGCAGTATTGATGCACTACCTTCCCGATTATCATAAAACCCGCTTGCCGGCGTTAATAAACAAAGAGTCGGTTTCCGAGGAAGCCTTTCAATCGGAAAGGGAGATCCTTTACAAAGTGCTCTTCGATATGAAGAGCGATATGAACGATCTGAAAAAGCTGGTGGCCCAGATTATGGAGAAGGGCTCGGTGAGCACAGACATCGAAGAGGAAAATGAGGGGATCATAAAAAAGCTTTATGCCACGGTAGACGATATGCCGGTCGATGCCGAGGACATGATCACTCAAAAGAACCCGGGCAGAAAAGAGCGGGATGAGGAAAATATCCTGGATACGGAGGAGATTGTTGAGGAGTCGCTTTCCCTTGAAGAAAAAGAGATAGAGTTGATAATTAAGGCATTGGACAGGCATAATGGAAAACGCAAATATGCGGCTTTGGATCTGGGGATCTCTGAAAGGACCCTTTACAGGAAAATCAAAGAATACCATATTGAATAGGAGATGAGCAAGACCTTACAGTATTTCAGGTTAATGGCTGTTTGTGTTACCCTTCTGGTGGCACTCGCGGGTTGTAAGATATCCTACTCTTTCAGCGGGGTGAACATCTCGCCGGAGGTAAAGACCTACTCTGTGGATTATTTTCAGAACCGGGCCCCTGTTGTACAGGCACAACTGAGCAATGTTTTTACGGAAACCCTTCAGGACAAGATACAGAGCAATACAAGCCTGGAGTTTTCCAACCAGGGCGGTGATGTGGAGTTTTCAGGCGAGATCACCGGATATGAGACGCGGCCTATGGCCATTACCGGTGCTGAACTGGCAGCCCGTAACAGACTTACCATTACGGTTCGGGTGAAATATACCAATGTGGTGGAACCGGAGCTTGATTATGATACAAGTTTCTCCCGTTACGAGGACTATGATGCTTCCCAGGACCTGAGCAGTGTGGAAAACGAACTGATAGAGCTGATCGTTGAGAATCTGGTGGAGGATATTTTCAACAGGGCATTTGTTTCCTGGTAACTCAAGAATATATGGACGCTTCAGATATTATACGCCTTTTAGATTCGAGGCATTATGCACCCGCCGACCTGGATGAGGTAAACAAGCTTTGCAGGGATTTTCCCGAGTTCAGTGCTGCTCATATTTTAAAGGTTCGTATTATGGAGGCCCTGGGCCATGAGAAACAGCGGCAGCTAAAAGTTGCAGCCGTGTACTCCGTGGACAGGAAAAAACTTTTCAGCTTGGTGACCGGGGTATTGGAGACACCGGAACCAGAGGCAATACAGGAGGATGAAGGAGATGAGATTATCCAGTTTTCGGAGGATAGCAATCAGCATGCAGATCTGATCATCGGGCAACATGCGCCATATCTGGACCGGGAACCCTCCGGGGATCTTCTGGAACTGGATGAGGAGCCGCAGGATGAGCTGCTGGATATTGTGGATGAGGAGCCGCTTGAGGATTCCGCAGAACAGTCTTCAAACGAGGAGCTGGATTCCGATATGCTGCTTACTCCGAAAGAAAAGGATGAAACCGATATGGAGGAACCCGGCGAATCTGCAGAAGAGGAACTGCCAAGCATTGACCGGGTCGATCAGGACAGGAAAAAGAATAACAATCATCTGATCAGCAGCTTTCTAAATGTTGAACCGGGGCCCATCAGGGCCGATAGGGAGACCAGCCTGAAAGGAGATGTATCCCTGGCTTCCATCAGGGAGCATGATGGGTTTATTACCGACACACTGGCTCAGATTTATGTGAAACAGGGACTCTTTGCCAAGGCCATCTATGCTTACGAGAGATTAAGTTTGAAATATCCGGAAAAAAGTGCTTACTTTGCAGCTCAAATTGAGAAAATTAGGAATATAAACCATTCATAAAGAGGCATTAATATGTTTGTTGTATTTACGGTATTGATTGTGGTTACCTGCATCTTTACCATTTTGATCGTACTTGTACAGAATTCAAAAGGTGGCGGACTGGCATCAAATTTTTCCTCCTCAAACCAGTACATGGGTGTTCGAAAAACAGCCGATTTCCTGGAGAAGGCTACCTGGATCCTGGGATCTGCACTGATCATTTTTAGTCTTCTGGCCGGAATTACGGTTCCCAAAGCGGGAGAGACTGACAATTCCCGGCTGCAGGGTCAGTTTGACGAAACCATCATGGACCAGCCGGCTCAAACCATTGACCTTCCCGAATCATTTGGCACAGAACCTGCCGAAGGTGACACAGAATAGCCAGTAGGAATTTTTTTCAGGATGAAAGGTGTCAGTATGTCATATTACTGACACTTTTTTTTTGTTTATCTCCTTTGGCACAAAATGTGATAAAGAGAAAGCGATTTTGATAATGTCGAACTTATAAATACTAAACAAAAATGGCAGAACTTAAAGGTAAGATCCTTGCAGGTAAAATTCTTGTCAGACCTTCAGAGGCCGAGGAGAAAACCGCCAGTGGTATCATCATTCCTGAAACAGCGAAAGAAAAACCACAGCATGGTAAAGTGGTAATGGTAGGAGCAGACAAAAAGGACGAACCCATGGAAGTCAAAGTGGGGGACAAAGTTCTTTATGGTAAATTTGCCGGTCAGGAACTAACCATTGATGAAGAAGACTATCTTCTGATTTCACAGAGCGATGTTTTATTCATTACAAAGTAAATAACCAATAAAATAAATAGAAATGGCAAAAGAGATCAAATTTGACATGGCGGCCAGGGATCAGCTGAAAAGCGGAATCGATCAGCTGGCTAATGCTGTCAAAGTAACACTTGGCCCCAAGGGTCGCAATGTAATTATTGAGAAAAAATTTGGTGCTCCCCAGGTCACCAAGGATGGTGTAACAGTAGCAAAGGAGATAGAACTGGAAGATCCTATTGAAAACGTAGGTGCCCAGATGGTAAAAGAAGTTGCCTCCAAGACCAATGACGATGCAGGTGATGGTACTACTACTGCCACAGTTCTGGCCCAGTCCATCGTTTCTGTTGGATTGAAAAACGTAACAGCAGGTGCCAACCCCATGGATCTGAAAAGGGGAATTGACAAGGCAGTTGCTGAGGTTGTAAAGAGTCTTCAGGAGCAATCCCAGGAAGTTGGTGATGACAACAAGAAAATACAACAGGTTGCATCGATCTCAGCCAACAATGAATCCTCTATTGGTGCCCTGATCGCTGAAGCTATGTCAAAGGTGAAGAAAGAGGGTGTGATTACTATTGAAGAGTCCAAATCTTCAGACACCTATGTGGATGTCGTGGAAGGTATGCAGTTTGACCGCGGTTATATCTCCCCCTATTTTGTGACAGACACAGAGAAGATGGAGGCAGTTCTCGAGAATCCTTACGTACTGATTCACGATAAGAAAATCTCTACCATGAAGGACCTGCTTCCCGTTCTCGAAGCCACCGCTCAGAATGGCCGTCCCCTGATGATTATTGCAGAAGATGTTGATGCTGAAGCTCTGGCAACTCTGGTTGTGAACAAGCTGCGCGGATCTCTGAAGATCGCTGCAGTGAAGGCTCCCGGATTTGGTGACAGAAGGAAAGAGATGCTGGAAGATATAGCCATCCTTACAGGAGGTACTGTTATTTCGGAAGAGAAAGGACTGAAGCTGGAAAACACCGAACTGGATATGCTCGGACAGGCAGAAAAGATTTCCATTGACAAAGAGAATACAACCATTGTAAATGGCGCAGGTGAAAAACCGATGATTGAAGCCAGGGTTGGGCAGATCAAAAAGCAGATCGAAAATACCACTTCAGATTATGACCGTGAAAAGCTTCAGGAACGCCTGGCCAAGCTGGCAGGAGGCGTGGCAGTCATCTATGTTGGAGCCGTCTCGGAGGTGGAGATGAAATCGAAAAAGGACCTGTTCGACGATGCATTAAGCGCTACCCGCGCTGCCGTTGAGGAAGGAATTATTCCAGGAGGCGGTGTTGCCTATCTTCGTTCCATTGAAAAGCTTGAAAAATTCAAGGGATCCAATGATGACGAGAATACAGGGATTGCCATCGTCAGAAGAGCTCTTGAGGAGCCACTTCGCCAGATTGTTGAAAATGCCGGCCAGGAAGGTTCTGTGGTTGTTAAGGAGATCAGAGACGGGAAAGCTAATTATGGATACAATGCCCACACAGAGAAGTTTGAGAACCTCTTTGAAGCCGGGGTTATCGATCCTACCAAAGTGGCTCGTATTGCACTGGAAAATGCCGCCTCTATAGCCGGTATGTTACTGACCACCGAGTGTGCAATCGTTGATATTCCCCAACCCGAACCCCCAATGCCCGCAGGCGGACCAGGTGGTGGAATGGGAATGATGTAGTCTGAATTACATCCATATACACTCAAGAGGTTGGTTCTTACGAGCCAGCCTCTTTTCTTTTTGGTGCCAGGTTCAGCGACGCTTCCTTTTGAAGGGATAAATTCTGTCAGGCCTCCTTCTCGAAAGAATATTGATTGAGGAGCCTACAGCTGGCACATGGTGCCAGGTTCAGCGACGAATACAATATTCTGAAGAGAATCCCCGGCTGACAAATTTGTGCCGGAGATTACTTATCTTTGTGGGCGCAAAAAAACTGCTTGATCCCATATGGCTAATATTCGCAATTTCTGTATCATTGCCCACATCGACCATGGAAAGAGTACTCTGGCCGACAGGTTGCTGATGGCCACCGGCACTCTGGATGAAAGGGATTTCCAGGATCAGGTACTCGATAATATGGAGCTCGAGCGTGAGCGCGGTATTACCATAAAAAGTCATGCCATCCAGATGGAGTATGAATCCGGGGGTATACGCTATTTGCTGAACCTGATCGATACTCCCGGTCATGTGGATTTCTCCTACGAGGTGAGCCGTTCCATTGCCGCCTGCGAAGGGGCCCTGCTGATTGTGGATGCTACCCAGGGGATCCAGGCCCAGACCATCTCAAACCTCTACCAGGCCATAGACCATGACCTGGAGATCATACCCGTTCTTAATAAGATGGATATGGAGAGTGCCATGCCCGATGAGGTAAAGGATCAGATCGAGGACCTTATTGGCTGCGGCAGGGATGAAATTATTGAGGCCAGTGGAAAGACCGGATTGGGTGTTGAAGAGATCCTGGAGGCTATTATTCAACGTATTCCCGCTCCTGGCGGAGATCCGGAAGCTCCCTTACAGGCACTGATTTTTGATTCAGTCTTTAACTCTTACCGTGGGATTTTTGCTTATTTCCGGATTATGAATGGAACGATTCGCCAGGGGGAGATGGTTAAATTTGTGGCCACCGGGAAGGAGTATGATGCCGATGAGATCGGTGTTCTGAAACTGGGTACCGAACCCAGAAAGCAACTTGCAGCCGGTGATGTGGGTTACATTATTTCGGGTATTAAGACTTCCAGGGAGGTGAGGGTGGGGGATACCATCACCCATGTGGAGCGTCCCTGCACCGAGGCTATCTCCGGCTTTGAGGATGTAAAACCCATGGTCTTTGCCGGGATCTATCCGGTAGACGCGGATGACTATGAAGACCTTCGGAACTCCATTGAGAAACTGCAGCTGAACGATGCTTCGCTCACCTTTGTTCCGGAGTCTTCTGCTGCCCTGGGTTTTGGATTCCGCTGTGGTTTCCTGGGGTTGCTGCATATGGAAATCATACAGGAGCGGCTCGACAGGGAGTTTAATATGGATGTGATCACTACAGTTCCCAATGTCTCTTTTAACGTAGTTACTACCAAAGGGGAGCTTGTGGAGGTACATAATCCTTCAGGCCTGCCAGCGCAAACTGCCATAGATCATATTGAAGAGCCTTATATTACGGCTCAGGTTATTTCAAAAGCCGAATATGTGGGATCTATTATGAATCTATGCCTCGATAAGCGGGGAACACTTAAGAACCAGGTCTATCTGACCAGCAACCGGGTGGAACTGTCTTTTGACATGCCTCTGGCCGAGATCGTATTTGATTTCTATGACCGGTTAAAAAGCATATCCAAGGGATATGCCTCCTTCGATTACCATCCCCATGGATACCGGAAGGCCGATCTGGTAAAGCTGGATATTTTGTTGAACGGGGAGATGGTTGATGCACTCTCCACCCTGATACACCGGGACAATGCCTATGACTTTGGGCGGAGGATCTGTGTGAAGTTAAAGGAGTTGATTCCACGGCAGCAATACGAGGTGGCTATTCAGGCGGCCATTGGTGCCAAAGTAATTGCCAGGGAGACCGTAAAGGCGGTGAGAAAAGATGTGACGGCTAAATGTTACGGGGGTGACATTACCAGGAAAAGGAAGCTGCTTGAAAAGCAGAAGAAGGGAAAGAAAAGAATGCGCCAGGTGGGAAATATTGAAGTACCGCAATCGGCATTTCTGGCGGTACTCAAACTTGATTAGTCTCCTTCCGGATTACCTTTCGTCCAGCACCAGTTTATACCCTTTCCCGTGAACATTAATGATCTGTACCCCGGAATCCGCTTTGAGATACTTCCGAAGCTTGGTGATATATACATCCATGCTTCTGGCATTGAAGTAGTTATCGTCAATCCAGATGGCCTTCAAGGCAAAATTCCGTTCCAGAACCTGATTGATGTTATTGCAGAGCAGTTTTAAAAGTTCAGACTCCTTGGTGGTCAGTTTCTGTTCGATACCGTTACCGCTGAGCATTTGTTTGTTCACATCGAAAGTAAAGGACCCAATTTCCCAGCTCTCTTTTTCTGCGCCCCGGCTTCCCTTGGTCCGGCGGAGGATGGCTTCAATTCTGAAGAGCAGCTCCTCCATACTGAATGGTTTGGTCATGTAGTCGTCGGCACCCAGGGAAAAGCCTTCCAGAACATCTTCCTTCATGGATTTGGCAGTCAGAAATATAATGGGGATGCTGCTGTTAAGCATCCTTATTTCAGAGGCCAGGGTAAAACCATCTTTGACAGGCATCATCACATCCAGGAGGCACAGGTCGTAATGGAATTGTTCAAAGTGTCTGAATGCCTTCTCCCCATTGCTTACCCAGTCAGTTTCATAATTCTTTGCCTGAAGATATTCCTGGAGCAGGGAGCCCAGGTTTTCGTCATCTTCTGCCAGTAATATGCGGTGCTTTATCTCCTTCATTGCTCCTTCTGTTGTATTTGCTCCTCCAAAGGTAATTGAATATCAAACCTGGAGCCCTTATCGGGTTCGCTTTTTATTTTAATGGTTCCACCATGTTGCTCCACAATCAGTTTTACATAACTGAGTCCCAGTCCGAATCCCTTCACATTATGGACGTTCCCGGTGGGAACCCGGTAAAATTTATCGAAGATTCGTTTTTGGTCCTCTTTACTGATTCCTATACCGTTATCGGCCACGGAGACTATCACGGAACTATTTATATTGGCGGTGGAGATGGTAATTTCGGGTTTTCGGTTTGTATATTTTATGGCATTTTCCAGCAGGTTGGATACCACATTGGTGAGATGTACCAAATCGCCGGTAACGACCGCCTGATCGGCTTCGGGAATGAACGCCAGTTTTCCTCCCCGCTTATCCATCTGGAGCAGAAAGTTTTGAGCGACGGTCTCGATAATATCATGCATGTCAACGGGTTCATTCTTCAGCTTCAGTTCACCATGGTCGAATATGGCCATCTGGAGTACCCTCTCTACCTGGTAACCCAGCTGCTTGCTTTCTGTCTGAATGATCCGCGATATCTGGCCCAGGTTTTTCTGCTCCTCGGGGATCGACCGGTCGTTGAGCATCTGAGAGGCCAGGCTGATTGTTGAGATGGGTGTTTTTAATTCATGGGTCATGTTGTTGACAAAGTCGTTTTTCATCTCCGAAAGACGCTTTTGCTTAAACATGATATAGAGCGTCAGACTAAACATGACGATAATAAACAGGGTGATTATCAGGGAAGAACCACCCATGATTCCCATGGATTTGCGAAGCAGCTCCTTTTCCTGGGGAAAATAAACACTGATATAGGTGGAACGGTTAAACACACTGCTGGGAAACAGGGGTCTTCGGAAATACCGGACCTGCTCATATTCATTGAAATTTTCCGAACTAAAATAGGGAGGGTGTCCCTGTTCGTAAACGGCGTATTCGAAAGGGATCCCAACACCACGGGCGCTTAGTTTTTCTGAGAGTGATGCCTCGATCATGGCCCCGGAGATATTTTCCAGTACTTCACCCTCGTCCATCAGCATCTTCTTGATAATTTGATCCACGAAAAACTCTTGTTTCTCAATCTGTCTTCTCAGTTCTCTCCGGACCATTTCTGGATTCATGGCAGAAACAAGGATGGTATCCTGCAGCGAAGGATCCTCACCCAAAACCACCAGAAGCGAATCGTTGATCATGGCTACTTTCTGGTTTATGAGTGTCTGGTCAGGCGCCGTATAGGTAAAAGTTGCGGTCTCTTCGTAGCTGATCTCCCCGATTTCTTCTGTTTCCAGGTCAGTATTTTCACTTCCTCTGGTCCGGTCATAGGAGCTGCGGGTATCAATATGGAAATTCCAGACTGCCTGGCTTTGATACTGAAGCACGGGGGGACGGATTTCATCGAGAATCGAAATCACGGTTTCGTTCTGAACCAGCTCGTCCGATATATCAGATAATACACCTATTACGGCCAGACCAAGCTGATGTTCCTCGGCGTCCAGATAACGTCTGATCCAGTATACCTGCACAAGAATCATAGCCACCATGGCGACGGCGAGAAAGAGGGAAACAATCCAGAGTATGGTTCGGCTCATGACTCAAAGATAGTAGTCCTCACCGGTTCATCCAGAGTGTTTTAACAATCTTTAACTTCCTTTAAAGCAATCTAACGATATTCTGAAATAAATTTGTTCCAGACAATAAGATGCTTTAGCAGGCAAATTGGTTTAGTTTTAGGGTTTATTGGTGTACAGCTGCCCGCCCTCCCGGCGGGCAGTTTTTTGTTGCTTAGCCCGGAATGAATAACTTGCAGAAAAGTATCCCCTTTGGCTCAGCTTAAGCACTATAGTATACTGGGACTGGCTCCCGGAGCTACGAAGAAAGAGATCAAGAGTGCCTACCGGAAACTGGCATTCAAATACCACCCGGACCGGAACCAGTCGGCCGGAGCCGCCAGGAAATTCCAGGAAATTACCGAAGCTTATAACTCCTTATTTGAGCATCCTGACAGGGAAGCGGAAAGGGCCTCCTCCTATGAAGAACGGGTTGCAGACGAACTTCGAAGAAAGGAGCGTGAAAGAATGCAGCAGCGGGCCCGGGCCCAGAGAGAGAAAAAGCAGCAGCAGGACGACTATTTCAAGCGACCGGAGTGGCACGATCCCATTCTGCTAATGAGATATGCAGGAAATGGCATCCTTCTTCTTTTTGCAATTGCCGCCATCGTTGCACCCCTGCTTATAGCCGTTTTCGGGGATCCGGCAAGCCTGGCAGGCACCTTTGTTTTTCTAGTGATGGGGGTGTTTCTCCTGGTCCACATCTACCAGAACAGAAAGTCCTGGTTCCGGCTGGGAAAACTGAACACCTCCCTGAATGACCTCTACGGATTTTTCAGACTTTTACCAGGAGAACCGGGTAAAGACAAGTGCTGCTATTGCCGCAGTACCATGGCCGACGGCAAGCCTTACAAAATTGAGTTAATTAATACCATCGATATTGAGGTTCGTTCATTCGGGGCCCTGAACCACGTGGCCGCATACAAAAATAAGGTCAGACGGGTGGTGGTTCCCCGCAGTGCCAGGGCCCTGTATTATCACCGGATGGTCTCTCTGGTCAAAGCGCTGATCATCCTGATTTTCCTGCTCTTTTTTCCTGTGACGAGCATTTTGTGGCGTTTTATTGCCGGATTGCTTGCCGCGGGGATATTTGCCACAGTGATACTGAAGCTGGCAAAAGTCCGCTCCAAGGTCTCTTACCTGCTCACACCTGGGCTGATGATAAAGACAGGCATCTGGATCCTCGCTCTTGCTTTGATAAGCAGCACAGGGCCAGGATTTGATATCCAGGTATCGGGTTATGTGTATCTGGTGGTGGCCGGCCTTCTGTTTTTGCTGGATATGGTATTTGATCTGTTGATGGGCTTCCTGCCTGTCTACCGGAAGCTTTTCAGACCTGTGATACCACAGGGAACCATACTGGACGGTCTCTACCGGGAAGGGTATCAGAATTACCAGGAACTGCCGGTCTATTCGGTGATATATCCATTAATCAGATGGCTGTTCTGACTACCATAGAAACAGCCTATCTTTGTTTTTGATCCTGCCCAGGTCAGTAGGCACACACATTCTTACCGGCTCCAGGGCTCCGAGGGCTTGCATAAACCCGCTGATCCTCAAGGTATTGATTTCTCCCTGGATATGAATCAGATAGTCGATGTTCTTTAATTCGTCCAGGTAGTATCCATTTTCGGTCCGGTTTTTAATGATGCGGTAGGTGATCATGGCATTGTCTTCGTGGAAGGCGAACAGGGAAAAAACCTGTTCCTGTTTCAGTCTGGGATGAAAAAGCTGGAGATCTTCCTGCTTCTCGAAATTCATCTCCAGGGACCGGTTTATCATCCAGCACAGCTTATAGTCAGTTTCATCTGTAACCACCCCCAGCAGGCAAAAATCCTCCTCGATGGACAGTCCCAGTTTATGTTTTTTTACCATCACAATAAGGTGTGAATGCTTTTCAGGGCTATTTTTGAGGCCTGCTGTTCGGCCTCCTTCTTAGAGTCGCCTCTACCGGTTCCCTTCTCCTCTGCATTGATATGGACAGTAGAAACAAAAGAGGGTGATTTCCTCCCGTCTATATGTTCCTCTTTGCTGTCAAAGATTATTTCCATCCTGTTTTTCTGGCTCCATTCGATAATCCTGCTTTTATAGTCAGGATCTTTCTTCACCAGCTGTACCAGGTCGATATGCCGCTTCATAATCTTCCTTTCGAAGAATTTCCTGGCAGCCCGGTAACCCCTGTCCAGGTAAATGGCCCCAATGATCGCTTCAAGAGCATTCCCGTAGGTATGTTTTGATTTGCTTCCTGTGTTAACTCCGGGGTTGATCATTGCGGGTATTCCGATCTTAATGGCCAGGTAATCCAGGTTTTTACGCTTGACGATACGGGCACGGAGTTTAGTCATAAATCCCTCGTCACCCTGTGGAAAGCGCTGAAACAGGTGATCGGCCACGATGGCATCCAGCACTGCATCGCCCAGGTATTCCAGACGTTCATTATTGAGATGATTTCCGGAGGGATTCTTTTGAAGGGCCGACCTGGGTATGAGGGCCAGTTTGTACAGAGATATATGGCGAGGCAGGAAGCCAAGCAAACGAACCAGATCCAAATAGAATCTTCGGTTCTTCAATGTCTTAATCCTTAAATTTCCTGAAAATGGCGGAAGTGTTGTGTCCTCCAAAACCAAAGGTATTGCTCAGGCCCACATTTACATCACGTTTCTGTGCCTTATTGGCTGTCAGGTTTAATTTGGGATCAATTTCCGGGTCCAGATCCTTCAGATTGATGGTCGGAGGGATAATCCCATGGACGATCGACTTGATCACTGCAATGGATTCGATGGCTCCTGCAGCGCCAAGCAGGTGACCGGTCATGGATTTGGTTGCACTGATATTGAGTTTATAGGCATGTTCCCCGAAAACTTTCTTGATGGCCTTGATCTCGGATAAGTCTCCCAGGGGGGTGGCCGTTCCATGCACATTGATATAGTCCACCTCTTCGGGGGCTATTTTGGCATCACGCAGGGCATTGGTCATTACCAGCCGGGCACCCTCTCCTTCGGGATGCGGGGCCGTCAGGTGGTAGGCGTCGGCCGACAATCCGCCACCGATAAGTTCGGCATATATCCTCACCCCTCTTTTCCGGGCGTGTTCCAGCTCTTCAATGATGATTCCGGCTCCGCCTTCACCAATTACAAAACCATCCCTGTTAGCATCGAAAGGTCTGGATGCAGTTTTGTAATTTTCATTGTCGGTGGACATGGCTTGCATGGAATTGAATCCGCCAACACCAGCTTCACTTATTGAGGCTTCTGATCCTCCTGTGATAAATAGGTCCGCCATATCCAGACGGATCAGGTTAAAGGCATCAATGATGGCGTTGGTGGATGATGCACATGCCGAGACAGTGGCATAGTTAGGCCCCCTGTAGCCATATTTCATGGACAGATGTCCGGCGGCTATATCCGAGATCATCTTTGGAATAAAGAAGGGGCTAAACCTGGGAGTTCTCCCGCCTTCCAGGAAGCCCTCGATCTCTTTGGCAAAGGTATCTATTCCACCGATTCCGGATGCCCAGATAACCCCGGCCCGGTCCTTATCATGAGTGGCGGTATCAAGACCGGCATCCAGATAGGCTTCATGGGCAGCAATCAGAGCAAACTGGGCGTAGGGGTCCAGCTTACGGATCTCTTTTCGGTCAAAATAGTCCTGTGGATTATAATTCTTAACCTCACAGGCGAATTTGGTCTTAAACTTCTCGGTATTGAAATGAGTAATCCAGTCGCTTCCGCTTACACCATCAACAAGTGCGTTCCAGAAGTCCTGAATATTATTACCCAGGGGGGTAATCGCCCCCAGTCCTGTAACAACAACCCTTCTCATACCAAAAAGTTTTGGAACTAAAATCTAGCCTTACTCAGCGTTATCTTCAATATATTTGATGGCGTCACCAACTGTGGAGATGTTTTCAGCCTGATCGTCGGGAATACCCATATTGAATTCCTTTTCAAATTCCATGATCAGCTCAACGGTGTCAAGAGAATCAGCACCCAGGTCGTTAGTGAAACTGGCCTCAGAAGTTACTTCATTCTCATCAACACCTAATTTGTCCACGATGATTGCTTTTACTCTTGATGCAATGTCAGACATGACTATAAATTTTTAATTAATAATAATAGTTATTTTTAACGCTGCAAAGAAATGCAAAATTCGACTATTTTCAAAAAAAAATGAAGAACATAGCCATATTTGCCTCCGGATCAGGGACAAACGCTGAGAATTTGATACGTTTTTTTCGAACGAGCCCCTTTGGCAAGGTGCAGATTGTCCTCACGAACCGTCCGGATGCAGGGGTTGTCAGGCGCGCCCAATCACTTGATACTGAAGTGTATGTGTTTAGCAGGGATCAGTTTTACGGCTCAGATTATGTGCTTGATCGACTTGTCGAACGGAGCATTGATTTTATTGTATTAGCCGGTTTTCTCTGGCTGGTTCCGGGCAATATACTGAAATCATTTGAGAATAAGGTAGTTAACATACACCCCGCACTGCTTCCGAAATATGGCGGGAAGGGGATGTACGGCGATCATGTACATCAGGCGGTGATCGCAGCAGGGGATCAGGAATCGGGTATAAGCATCCATTATGTGAACCGTGATTATGACGAAGGAGATATTATTTTTCAGGCCCGTTGTAAGGTTGATTCGGGTGATACACCGGCCGGGCTTGCGGCAAAGATTCATGAGCTGGAGTATGCACATTTCCCGGCTGTCGTTGAAGGCTTGCTAAAGGAGCTTTAAAAGGCTCATGGTAAAGGTCCGGGCCAGTCCATAGGCCTCCCTGTTCTCTTCATGGATGGGTTCCACCGGAGGGGCCTCCACAGTCAGAGGATTTACTGCACTGCCATTCCTGTAGAACCGGAAATCGAGATGAGGACCGGTGGCCAGTCCGCTGCTACCCACATAACCAATGATATCCCCCTGCTTGACATAAACACCCTGCCTGATTCCCTTACCGAAGCCCCGAAGGTGCATGTAGGTGGTGGAATATACACTATTGTGTTTGATCCTCACATAATTTCCACCCCCCCCTTGCTGATAACCGACTTTTGTTACCGTTCCGTCCCCAACCGTAAGCACCGGAGTGCCCGAGGGAGCTGCATAATCCACCCCGTGATGAGGACGCCTGATCTTAAGAACCGGATGATACCTGGAATGGGAAAACCCCGAACTGATCCGGGAAAACCTGAGTGGCGCCTTCAGAAAGGCTTTCCGAAGACTGTTGCCCTCCTCATCGAAGAAACTCCGGACACTATCCTGCACAAAAGGAATCGCCCAGAAATCGGTCTGATTATGATAGAACCAGGCTCCCGTAATCTTATGAATACCTATGGAGAGGGAGTCCACGTAAGACTCTTCGTAAACCACCTTGTACCTGTCCCCCTTTTGTATACCGAAAAAGTCGATGGTCCAGGCAAATATCTCACTTAATTCGATGGCCAGCATTGGATTGAGATTGTTTTCCTGCATGGCCTCCCAGAGAGATGTCTCTATGGTTCCGGAGGCTGACTGCAGCCTGGTGTTGACTGCTTTTTGTCCGTTTCTTGCCCAAATAGTGTCGGGATCGATGGATATAACTACATAATGGAGGAGGTTCTTTTCATAAATAAACACGGTTTCAGCATACCGGGATGGCTCCTGAAGGCTATCGAGGCGGGTACAGAAAAGATAGCGGTTACCGGATTTTATTCTTCGCTCGTTGATCAGGGAGTCCGGAAGAAGGGAAATGCGGTGGATCTCCTGCATGGTCAGCCCCAGGGGCGAGAGGAGATCAGAAAGCGTCTGATTGCGCAGCACCCTGCCTTCCTCCACCTGATAGTGCTTCAGGGGAATCCCGTAGAGATCTAACGACAGGTCCGGGGGATCCTGCTCTGAGCTTTGGTTCTCAGCAGGGGGCTCCGGCTGGCTGGCAGCCTGATGACAGGCTGTCAGCACCAGAGATGCTCCAAGGATTCCGGCAAGAATCAAAAAACCACCTGTCTGGATTCTCCGGCGCTTTTTCATACAACGATATTAATGATCTTTTCAGGAACATGGATAAACCGTTTGGGACCCTTCCCTGCGGTCCACTTCAATGCAGTTTCATGTGCCAGGACCTTTGCCTGAATCTCCTCAGCAGACAGGTTCAGCGAAAGCAGTATTTTGAACCTGAGCTTGCCGTTGATCATTACCGGGTATTCGTGCGAATCTTCCTGAAGCAATGATTCATCATAAGGGGGCCAGGAGGATTCAGCGATGGATCCGTTGTTTCCAAGAAGGTTCCATATTTCCTCGGACAGATGGGGGGCAAAGGGACTCAGCACCCGGATAAAAGTTTCTGCTGTCTGGCGGCAAACCATCCCCTTTTTTATGGCCAGATTGGTAAAGATCATCATCTGGGAGATGGCGGTGTTGAAGTGAAGTGCCTCCACATCGCCTCCCACCTTCCTGATGGTAGCGTGCAAGGATTTCAGTATTTCCGGATCCTCCTCTTTCTGATGGTAATGCTTCGGGTCGGCGAAAAACTTATAGACCCGGTTCAGGAAATTATAAACCCCCTTAACCCCATTTTCGACCCAGGGTTTTACCGCATCGAGCGGACCCAGGAACATTTCGTAAAGGCGAAGCGCATCGGCTCCGTAAGTGGATACCACATCATCCGGATTTACTACATTTTTCAGGGATTTGGACATCTTGGCCACAATCTGTTTTAGCTGATCTCCGGTTTCCCTGTGGAAATACTGTCCATCCTTTTCTTCCACCAGATCGCTTGCCACCTTGGCTCCGGAGGTCGTTTCATAAGCGAACGCGAGGATCATTCCCTGGTTAAAAAGCTTGTGGTAGGGCTCATTGGTAGAAACAATACCCAGATCGTACAGAACTTTATGCCAGAAACGGCTGTAAAGCAGGTGCAATACCGCATGTTCGGCCCCTCCCACATAGAGGTCCACCGGTAACCAGTAGTTCTCTTTGGCCGCGGAAAAGGGCTCAGAATCATTCTTAGGATCCATATATCTGAGATAATACCAACACGATCCGGCCCACTGGGGCATGGTATTGGTTTCGCGCCTGCCCTTCCGGCTTCTGGAGTCAGTTACATGAAGCCACTCGGTAGCATTGGCCAGCGGCGATTCCCCATGACTTCCCGGTTCATATTTTTCCAGTTCGGGGAGCTCCAGCGGAAGTTCTGACTCCTTCAGCAAGGTGATTTCTCCATCCTCCCAGTGGATCACGGGGAAGGGTTCTCCCCAATAACGCTGCCTGCTAAAGAGCCAGTCCCTGATCTTATAATTGACCGCTTCCGTTCCCAGCTTATGCTGCTGTAACCATTCGATGGTTCTGGCAATACCCTCCTCTTTGGAGAGTCCGTTGATATCCAGCCCGGTTTGTTCGGAGGAAGAGTTGACATAATGTCCATCGCCTGTCCAGCAGGCTTTCCCTTGCAATACTTGTTTTCGCAGGGTTTCATCATTTGTATCGGGATCCAGGATGCTGGGGATGGGGAGTGAAAACGTTGTGGCAAATTCGAAGTCGCGGGTGTCGTGGCAGGGAACCGCCATGATGGCACCGGTTCCATAAGCCATCAGTACATAATCGGCCACCCAGATCGGAATCTTTGAATGATTGACGGGATTTATGGCATAACTGCCTGTGAAAACCCCGCTTTTTTCGCGGGACAGGTCCGAACGATCCAGTTCTGACTTCAATCCGGCCTGCGCCACATAGCTTTCCACCTTTTCTGTCTGATTACTGCTTGTAAGCAGCTTTAAAAGCGGATGCTCCGGCGCAAGCACCATGTAGGTGGCGCCAAACAGGGTATCGGGACGGGTGGTAAAAACCCTCAGGACCTCCCTGGTGCCATCTATCCGGAAGTCCACCTCAGCCCCGGTGGAACGTCCGATCCAGTTGCGCTGCATATCCTTCACGCCTTCGGGCCAGTCTACCTCCTCCAGGCCCTCCAGCAGTCTCTCCGCATACAGAGGAATCCTCAGCATCCACTGCTTCAGGTTTTTCCTCTCCACCGGATTCCCACATTTTTCATGATTGCCGTCATTGAGCACTTCTTCATTGGCACATACAATTTTACAGCTGGGGCACCACCATACCCGTGCATCATCATAGTAGGCAAGGCGTTTACTGGCAACAAATTCCTTTTTACTATCCTCCCCGGCTGCTGAAATCTCCTGTGGTATCTCAAGCTCTTCCATGGGGCGTCCTTTCTGCTGTACTTCGTCGAACCAGGTATTATACAGACGGATAAATATCCACTGTGTCCACTTGAAGTAGGAGGGGTCGGTCGTATTGATTTCGCGGTCCCAGTCATAACCCAGCCCCAGCGACTTAATCTGTCTGCGGAAGTTATCGCAGTTGTTCTGGGTGGTCAGCGAAGGATGGGTTCCGGTTTCAATGGCATATTGTTCTGCAGGTAATCCAAATGCATCCCATCCCATGGGGTGAAGGACATTGAAGCCATTCATCCTTTTATAGCGGGCCACAATATCGGTGGCGGTATATCCTTCCGGATGGCCCACATGCAATCCCGATCCCGAAGGATAGGGAAACATATCCAGCACATAAAATTTTTTCGGATTAGAGAAGTCATCCGGGGTTTTGAAGATCTTGTGCTCTTCCCAGTAGTCCTGCCACCGCTTCTCGATTTCTGCAAACTTGTAGTCCATGCTGTCAGCTTCTGATTCAGTGTGCGAAATTATAAAAAACTATTAACTTTGCGCTCCACAAGGGCCTCATAGTTTAACCGGATAGAACGTGGGATTCCGGTTCCCATGGTGGGGGTTCGAGTCCTCCTGAGGTCACAGATTTCTTTGAGACTGTATCAAACGGTACAGTCTCTTTTTTGTTATACCCGCTCGTCGCTTAAAATCTTTACTGCGTAAACATTTGTAGGCTATCTCACGGGTATAA